>JASHUI010000348.1:0-2940 GCA_030040095.1 Streptosporangiaceae bacterium
GGCCACCGCCTCGGCCTGCGGGGCCCGGGCGGCCTGCGCCTCGAACAGGTCCGCCAGCGAGCCCGGCGCCACCTCGCGCCGCGCGCCGTTCCACCGCCGCAGGATCAGCTCGCGATCCTCATCGGCCAGGACCGGAACGGCTCGCAGCTCGGTTGCCGGAGCGTCTTCGAGCGCTCCGACCAGCCCCTCGGTGGCCGTGCGCAGCATGGCGCAGACCTGACCCGGGTCGGCGGGCGCGACCGCGTCCACGGTGAAGGCAAAACCGCTCCCCACGTCGTCGACGGACACCGACAGCGGATAGTTGCTGCGCTCCCGCGCGTAGAGCACCTCGATGCCCTCCAGGCCGGCACCGGGCCCCTGGCCGGGCGCCGGGTTGTGGCGGTAATTGAAGATCGAGGTGAACACCGGGCCCGCCGCCCCGATGCCGCTGGCCTTCTGGGCCAGGGCGAGCGGAGCGTGCTCGTGCGTCAGCAGGCGGGCCAGCTGCGCCTGCAGCGCGGCCAGCGCGTCGGCCACCGCGTCCGCGCCGACGGGTACCCGCACCGGCAGCGTGTTGATGAACGGCCCGGGCGCCCGGTCGGCGCCCGTCCCGGCCTGCATCCGGCCGAACAGCAGCGTGCCGAACACGACGTCGTCGCGGCCCGACACCGACGCCAGGACCCTGGCCCAGGCCAGATGGAACACCGTCGCCGGGCTGACCCTCCGCCGGCGGGCCGCCGCACGCACCCGCTCGGCCAGCGGCCCGTCCAGGGTCAGCCGGGCGAACTCGGCCGATCGCCCGTCGCCGCGCACGTCCAGCAGGCCGAACGGCGCCGTCGGCTCGGTCACATCCGCCAGCAGGCCGGCGAAATACCGTTCATGCTCCTCTCGCCGCGTCCCCATCCGGGCCTGAGCGACGAAGTTACGGAACGGCAGGGGAGGCGGCAGCCGGTCGCCGAGCCCGTTCAGGAGCGCGGCTATGTCCCTCAGCACGACCTCCATGGCCGTGTGATCCTGCAGCAGGTGATGGACCTGCAGCAGGGCCAGCCACCGGCCGCTGGCCGGCTCGGCGGCCACGTGCAACCACAGCAGCGGGGCCCGGCTCAGGTCCATCCGCCCGCGGCCGGCCGCCATGAGCTCGCCCACCGGGTCCGCGCCGCCGGGCGCCAGCGCCACCTCGGTCACCGGCACCCGCGCGTCGCGCCAGACCACCTGGACCGGCTCGGGAAGCCCCTGCCACACCACCGCTGTCCGGTAGATGTCGTGGCGGTCCACCACCCGCTGCAGCGCCAGCAGGAACCGGTCGAGACGGTCCCGGGAGTCGAATCTCAGCACGTAGGGCGCGAGGTAGACGTCCCTGCTGTCGTCGTCGGTCATCAAGTGATGGAAGAACATGCCCTCCTGCAGCGGCGCCAGCGGGTACACGTCGGCCACGTTCGCCGCGCCGCCGGCCACGGTGCGGGTGATCCGGCCGATCTGCTCGGCGGTCAGCTCCACCAGCGGCAGCATCTCCGGCGTGATCGCCTCGGCCCCGGCCGGGATCAGGTTGGGCGGCACCGCCGCCTCGCCCGGCGCCGCCGCCGCGGCCAGCTCCGCCACCGTCGGCGCCTGGAACAACGCCCGGACCGAGACCGGCACCCCGCGTTCCCGCAGCCGCTCGACCAGGCGCATCGCCAGCAGCGAGTGTCCGCCCAGCGCGAAGAAGTTGTCGTCCGGGCCGACCGCGGGCAGCCCGAGCACCTCGGCGAACGTCGCGCACAAGACCTCCTCGCGGATGGTCCGCGGCCCGCGGCCCGCCGCCGCCGCGGACGCGTAGTCGGGAGCGGGCAGCGCCGCCCGGTCCACCTTCCCGTGCCGGGTGACCGGCAGCGAATCCACGACCACGATCACCGGCACCATGTACTCGGGAAGCCGCCGGGCCGCGAAATCCCGCACCTCTTCCGCCAGCGTGTCCCGTTCGCCGCCGCCCGCATCGTCGTCGCCGGCCGCTGCGTCGCCGGTGGCGGCCCCGGGCACCACGTACCCGGCCAGCCGCAGGTCCCCGGGTGAGTCCTCGCGCGCCATCACCACCGCCTGCGCCACCCGCGGATGCCCGGCCAGGACCGCCTGCACCTCCGCGGGCTCGATCCGGATCCCGCGGATCTTCACCTGGTCGTCGGCCCGGCCGGCGAACATCAGCTCGCCGTCCCGCGTCCACCGGGCCAGGTC
The DNA here is from genome assembly GCA_030040095.1 of Streptosporangiaceae bacterium. Taxonomy (GTDB): domain Bacteria; phylum Actinomycetota; class Actinomycetes; order Streptosporangiales; family Streptosporangiaceae; genus JASHPR01. The sequence goes on from JASHUI010000348.1 coordinate 2,188, forward strand.
GCCGGTCCGGTACATCCGGGACCCGGGCGGGCCGAACGGGCAGGCCACGAAGCGCTCGCCGGTCAGGCCGGGACGCCCGGCGTAGCCGCGCGCCAGGCACAGGCCCGCCGCGTAGAGTTCTCCGGTGACCCCGGCGGGAACCGGGTGCAGGAAGTCGTCCAGCACGAACAGCCGCGTGTTGGCCAGCGGGCGGCCGATCGGCGGCGGGCCCTCTTCCTCCTCGACGCAGTGGTGGTGCGTCACCGCTATGCAGGCCTCGGTCGGGCCGTAGAAGTGCTCGAGCCCGGCCCGGGGGAACACCGCGAAGAACCGGTCCCGCAGCGCGCCGGATCCCGCCTCGGCACCGTACTGCACCTGCCGCAGCACGCCTCCGCCCGCGGCATGTTCCTGCTCGGTAAAGACCGGAAGCATCGACGCCGCGAAGTGCAGCACCGTGACCTCACCGGTGCGGACCAGAGCGGCCAGGTATCCCGGATCGGTTTGCCCGCCCGGGCGGGCCAGCACCACCCTGGCCCCGGTGAGCAGCGGGCAGAGCACCTGCGTGACCGACACGTCAAAGCCCAGCGACGTCTTGAGCAGGAACCGGTCGGCAGCGTTCCCTCCGGCCGCGCGGATCCGCGCGAGCAGGTGGTTCACCAGGGCGCCGTGGGGCACGGCCACGCCCTTGGGCGTGCCGGTGGATCCGGAGGTGTAGATCACGTACGCGGGATGCCCCGGCCGCAGCGTCGCGGCCCGGTCCGCGTCGGCCAGGTC
>JASHUI010000349.1:0-4432 GCA_030040095.1 Streptosporangiaceae bacterium
CTCACCCTCACCACCCCCGACGGCCGCCCCATCGCCCACGGCTGCGCCCGCGCCGGACCAGGACCCCCCGGCGGTCACACCGCCACCAGCCAACGAGCCTGGCTCGCTGCCATCACGATCACCCCGATCGAGACCGGCAGCTGCGCCCACCGTTACGAGTCCGCCACCTACCAGCCCAGCCAGAAACTCCGCCACCGGGTCAAGATCCGCAGCCCCCGCTGCGGGTTCCCCGGCTGCCGACGGCCCGCCCGCCGCTGCGACGACGACCACACCATCCCGTTCCACCAGGGCGGCCGCACCTGCGAGTGCAACCTTCATCCGCTCTGCCGCAGGCACCACCAGACCAAGCAAGCCCCCGGCTGGCACCTGGCCCAGCCCCGGCCAGGCGTCCTGGTCTGGACCACGCCCAGCGGCCGCCAGTACCCCGTCACCGCCGACCCCTACCCGGTATGACCAGGAGATCCTGTCCCCCGGCACCGGCGGGCGATCCGTAGGCTTCCCCTCGTGGCTTCCACCAGTCTGCTGACCGACCATTACGAGCTGACCATGCTGCGCGCCGCTCTGCGCAGCGGCGCGGCAGAGCGGCGCGCGGTCTTCGAGGTATTCGCCCGGCACCTCCCCCACGGTCGGCGGTACGGCGTGGTGGCGGGCACCGGCCGGCTGCTGGACGCGCTGGAGCGATTCCGGTTCGGGCCGGACGAACTCGATTTTCTCCGCCGGGCCGCAGTGGCCGACGAGCCGACCCTGAGCTACCTGCGGTCATATGCGTTCAGGGGGGACATCTGGGGATACGCCGAAGGCGACTGCTACTTCCCGGGATCTCCGATCCTGGTGGTCGAGGGCTCGTTCGCCGAGACCGTCGTGCTGGAGACGCTGGCGCTCTCGATACTCAACCACGACTGCGCCATCGCCTCGGCCGCGTCCCGCATGGTCATCGCGGCCGGTGACCGGCCGCTGATCGAGATGGGTTCACGTCGCACGCACGAGCGCGCCGGGGTGGCCAGCGCCCGGGCCGCCTACATCGCGGGCTTCGCCACCACCTCCAACCTGCGCGCGGGCCAGGAGTACGGGATCCCCACCAGCGGCACGAGCGCGCACGCGTTCACGCTGGTGCACGACACCGAGCGGGAGGCCTTCCGCGCCCAGCTGGACGCGCTCGGCCCGCAGACCACGCTCCTCGTCGACACTTACGACGTGGCCACGGCGGTGCGCACCGCCGTTGAGCTGGCCGGCCCGGAGCTGGGCGCGGTCCGGATCGACTCCGGTGACCTGCCCGTCGTGGCCCGGCAGGTGCGGGCGCTGCTCGACTCGCTGGGCGCGACCAAGACCCGGATAGTGCTGACCGGCGACCTGGACGAGTACTCGATCGCCGCGCTGGCCGCCACCCCGGTGGACGGCTACGGCGTGGGCACGTCGCTGGTGATCGGCTCCGGGGCGCCGACGGCGGCACTGGTCTACAAGCTGGTGGCCCGGACCGAGGAGGCCGGGGGCTCCGGCCCGCTGCGGCCGGTGGCCAAGCGTTCGGTGGGCAAGCCGGGGCGCGGCGGGCGCAAATGGGCGGTCCGCGGGCGCGACGGTTCCGGGACGGCGGTGGCCGAGCTGGTGACCACGGTGCCGCCCGACCCGGGCGACGGCGACCGGGTGCTGCTCCGGCACCTGGTGCGCGGCGGGGAGATCATCGGCCGGGAGCCGCTGGCCGCGGCGCGCGCCCGGCACCAGGAGGCAATGGCCGAGCTTCCCGCCTATGCGCTGCAGCTTTCCCGCGGCTATCCGGCCATTCCGACGGTGTTCGAGGCAAACGGCGACTGACCGCCCGGACGCACGGCCCGGCCCGGGCGCACGGCACTAGCCGGACGGCCAGCCCGCTGCGGGATCCGGAGGCACCACGAGGTAGGTGGCCAGGCCACGGATGATGACGTCCATCCCCCATTCGAACCGGTCGTCGGCGCTTCCGGCCACGGAGGTGTCGGCAAGTGCCACCGTGTTGGGGAAGCGATCCAGCGGCAACGACTTGATCCAGGCCGTGAACTGGTCAAGGAACTCCTTCTCCCGGCCGGTCAGCGGCGTCACATCCAGCTCGTAGGCGAAGGCACCGACGTAAAGCCCGGCCAGGTCGCCCACGAAGGCGGTCACCTGATCGGGCATGCCCGCCGCGCGCAGCTCGCGCACGACCCGCTCACCCAGGGGAAGCATGGCCGGGGTGACCGCCACGCGCCCGAGGGTCAGCACGGCGACGCCCGGGTGGCGCCGGTACATGGCGAGCAGCGCCCGGCCGAGCTCCCTGAGCGTCTCCTGCCAGCTGCCGGTCGGCGGGACCTCGACCTCCTCGAAGATCCGGTCCAGCACGAGCTGGACCAGCTCCTCCTTGTTGGCGACGTACCCGTAGAGCGAGGAAGCCGAGACCCCGATCTGGTCGGCGACCCGGCGCATGGTGAGCGCCTCGCCGCCTTCCGACTCCAGCACCTGCAGCGCGGCGGCCACCACCGCCTCCCTGCTGAGCTGCGGTCGCGGCACGCCGCGACGCCGGGGCGCGGAGCGCCACGGAGGATCGGGCGCCGGGCCGCCCGCCGTCTCGGACATGCCCAACATCGTACTTGACAAGAACGCTGTTCTGTAGTAGACCGTTGTTCGGTTGAACATGGTTCTTCAGAAGAACGGCGTTCATACAGAGGTGGCAATGAACCGGAGGTGGCAATGAGCGGCGAGGCATCCCGCGCCGTGGAGGCTTGCGGACTGCGCAAGAGCTATGGCGAGCCGGGCAAGGTCGGCGAGGTCCGCGCGCTGGACGGGCTGAGCTTCTCGGTCGCGCCGGGCAGCGTGTTCGCCCTGCTCGGCCCCAACGGAGCCGGGAAGACGACCACGGTGCGGATCCTGACCACCTTGTCCCGCCCGGACGGCGGCCGCGCCCTGGTGGCCGGGATGGACGTGCTGGAGCGTCCCGGCCGGGTCCGCTCGGCCATCGGCGCGGTGAGCCAGCACAGCGGCGCGGTGGGCCTGCTGACCGGCTACGAGAACCTGGTCCTGCAGGGCAGGATCTACGGGATCCCGGGCAGGGAACTCCGGTCCCGCGTGGCCGAACTGCTCGACCAGTTCGGGCTGGCCGACGCGGCCGCGCGCCAGGCGCGCACCTACTCGGGCGGCATGCGGCGCCGCCTGGACGTGGCCGCCGCCCTGGTGCACCGCCCGGCGGTGCTCTTCCTTGACGAGCCCACCACGGGCCTCGACCCCGAGGGCCGCGCCGAGCTGTGGGCGATGCTCACCGGCCTGTCCGCCGGGGCGGGGACGACGATCCTGGTCACCACCCACTACCTCGACGAGGCCGACAAGTTCGCGGCCAGAGTCGCCATCGTGGACCGCGGCCGGGTAGTCGCCGACGGCACTCCCGACCGGCTCAAGGCCCAGCTGCGGGGCGATTCGGTCGTGCTCGACCTCGCCGACGCCACGCAGGCGAGGCAGGCCGAGAAGGCCCTGGCCCAGGTTCGCGAGGTCCGGCAGACCAGCTCGGACGGTGCCGTGGTCCGGGCCCGGGTCGCCGAAGGGCCGCGTGCGCTGCCCGCGGTGCTCGCCCGGCTCGAGGCGGACGGCGTCGCCGTCCGTTCGGTCACGGTCGCCCGGCCCTCGCTGGACGACGTCTACCTGCATCACGCTGGCCGGTCGTTCCGGCAGGCAGAAGGGAGCGCGGTCGCATGAACCTCGCCCGCCAGTCGTGGGCCTTGCTCACCGGCCGGTACCTGCGCCAGCTTTACCGTCAGCCGGCGGTCATCGGCATCACGCTCACCCAGCCGGTCATCTGGCTGCTGCTGTTCGGCGCCCTGTTCAAGAAGGTGGCCGAGATACCCGGTTTCGGCGGGGGGAACTACATCAGCTACCTCACGCCCGGCGTGGTGATCATGACCGCGCTGTTCTCGTCCAGCTGGACCGGCATGTCGTACATCGAGGACATGGACACCGGCGTGATGGACCGGTTCCTGACGGCGCCGCTCTCGCGAGGAGCCCTGATCACGGCGTCCCTCGCCTATCAGGCCGTCACCACCGTCGTCCAGTCGGCCATCATCATCGCGATCGGGTGGGGCATCGGGGCGGCATTCCCCGGCGGGGCCGCGGGCGTCGCGGCCCTCATCGCGGTCTCGGTGCTGATCGCGCTGGCCATGGCCGGGCTCTCGAACGCACTGGCGCTGCTGTCCGGCAACCGCGAGACGCTGATCGCGGCGTCGACCACGCTGGTGCTGCCGCTGACCTTCCTGTCCGGTGCGTTCCTCTCACTCCAGATCGTCCCCGGGTGGATCGCCGACATCGCCAGGTTCAACCCGGTGAACTGGGCGGCGAGCGCCGGGCGGATCGCGATCGGGGCCAACCCGCCGTGGGCCACGGTGGCCTCTTACGCCGGCTTCCTCCTGATCGCGCTCGCGGTCACCGCCGTGGCGTCGACCCG
>JASHUI010000350.1:0-8010 GCA_030040095.1 Streptosporangiaceae bacterium
GACCCCGACCTCCGCCTCGCGCTGCTGCCCGGGTTCGGGGGCCGTCACGACCGCCGGCTCCGGGGTGGTGACCGCGGGCCCCTCCACCCGCACCACGACCGGGTCGGCCCCGGCGGGGGCCTCGCCGGAGAGCGTCACCCGGACGATCGCCAGCGGCCTTGCCACCGTCCCGCCGAACAGGTCCGTCGAGGTCACATCGGTGATCCGCATGTCTCATGGTCGCACGAACCGGCTGGCCCGCCGACCCGGCCGCCGCCGCGTCCGCCATGATCAAATTAGCGGGGAGGATTGTCAGTCGTATGCCCTGAGAATCCTCCCCGGTACGGCGAAGGCGGGCGAAGGCGGGCGACGGCGGGCGGCGCGAGCGCGCCGCGACGGGCCGATAGCATGCGGAGCGAGTCAGCGGGAACATGGTGGTAGGAACCTGACCCGCCCAGAGCGGAGCGTGACGGCCGATGCCTGACCCCCGGGTGACGCTGCGGGACGTGGCCATACGCGCGGGCGTGCATCCGGCGACGGCGTCCCGGGCGCTGAACCCCGAGACCAGGATCCTGGTCAGCGAGGATACGGCGCGCCGGGTGCTCGACGCGGCCGCGGAGCTTGGCTACAGCCCGAACCCGGTGGCCCGGAGCCTGCGGACGCGGCGCTCGCACACGGTGGGGGTGCTGATACCGGACCTGAACAACCCGCTGTTCCCGCCGATCGTGCGCGGCCTGGAGGACCGGCTGGCCGTGGCCGGGTACGTGGCGCTGATCGGCAACACCGACTCCGACGACATGCGCGAGCGCATGGTCTTCGACCAGATGCGGGCGCGGCACGTGGACGGCCTGGTGCTGGCCACGGCGCGGCTGCGGCATCCGCTGCTGGCCGAGGCCTCCCGCGCCGACATGCCGGTCGTGCTGATCAACCGGCTGACCCAGGACTACAGCTTCCCCTCGGTCTCGGTGGACAACGAGCGCGGGATCCGGATGGCGGTCGGCCACCTGGTCGCGCTCGGGCACCGCCGGATCGCGCACATCGCCGGCCCCCAGGAGATGTCCACCGGGCTGAGCCGGTACCGGGGGTTCGTCACCGCGATGGAGTCCAGCGGCCTGCCGGTCGACGGCGAACTGGTCGTGTTCGCCAAGGCGTTCACGGTCGAGGAGGGGCTGCGCTGCGGCCGGCTGCTGCTGGAGCAGGGCGGCGGGTGCACGGCCATCGCCGCGGGCAACGACATGCTCGCGGTCGGGTGCTACGCGGCGCTGGACGAGGCCGGGCTGGGCTGCCCCGAGGACATCTCCGTGGTCGGGTTCAACGACATGCCGTTCATCGACCGGCTCCGGCCGCCGCTGACCACGATCCGGTTCCCGCACTACCAGGTCGGCACCGAGGCGGCGCAACTGCTGCTGGAGCGGATCGCCGAGCACGCCTCCCCGGTGAAGATCCTCTACCTCGCTCCCGAACTGGTCATTCGCGGCTCGACCGCCCGGGCCCGCGACTGACCCGCCGCGGGCCGTCTCCGGGTGACTTCGAGCAGGGCATTCAGGTAACAGCTTGGGCATCAGGCGTTGACAACCGCCCGATTCAGGGGGCTACGCTCGAATTGCAAACGATTGTACTAGGTCCCCGCCAGGGGGCGGGCGGGTGAAACGTGGCTGATCGGAGCGACGGGCAACGGCTCGGCTGGCTCGGAACCGGGCGGATGGGCGTGGAGATGGCCGCCCGGCTGCTCACGGCCGGATGCGATGTCTCGGTGTACAACCGGACCCCGGCCAAGGCGCAGCCGCTGGCCGACCTGGGGGCCAAGGTGGCCGACTCGGCAGCCGAGCTCGGCGCCTGCGACATCGTGTTCGCCGCCGTGGGCACGTCACAGGATCTCATCGACGCCGTCCTCGGCCCCGGCGGGCTGATGTCCACGGCATCCGTCCCGTCGATCCTGGTGGACTGCTCCACGGTCTCGGTCGAGGCGTCGGCGCAGATCCGCCGCCAGGTGCACTCCCGGGGCACCGCGCTGCTGGCCGCGCCGGTGATGGGCAACCCCCGGGTGGCCAGGGCGGGACGGCTGACCCTGGCCGTCTCCGGCCCGCGCGCGGCCTTTGACGCCGCCGAGCCCTACCTGGGCCTGCTCGGCTCGGGAGCGACGTACGTGGGCGACGGCGAGCTGGCCCGCGTCGTGAAGCTCTGCCACAACCTGTTCCTCGGCACGGTGGCCCAGTCCATGGCGGAGATCACGATCCTGGCCGAGAAGAGCGGCGTCTCCCGGGCGGCGTTCCTGGCCTGCATCAACGCCAGCGTCGTGGGATCGGCGTTCACCCGGTACAAGACCCCGGCCTACGTCAATCTCGACCTCACGCCGACGTTCACCAGCGCGCTGCTGCGCAAGGACTTCGACCTGGGGCTGGCGGCCGCCCGCGAGCGCGAGGTGCCGATGCCGGTGGCCTCGCTCGTGCACCAGATCGTGCAGGGGCTGGTCGGCCGGGGGTACGGGGACCAGGATTTCGCCGCCCTCCTGCTGCTCGAGGCGCAGTCGTCCGGTCTTGACCTGGTCAGCGAGGAGGTCGATGTGCCGGACGGCCTGGAGCCGCCGGCCGGGCGGTTAGCCGGACGCTGAGGCGCCGGGCGCCTGGGCCGCGACCGCGCGCAGCGCGGCACCGGCCAGCCGGTGCACGGTCCACTCGTCCATCGCCGTCGCCCCGAGCGACCGGTAGAAGGCGACCGCCGGCTCGTTCCAGTCCAGCACCGACCATTCGAACCTGGCGTAGCCGCGCTCGACGCAGATCCGGGCCAGCTCGGCCACCAGCGCCCGGCCGAACCCGTGCCGGCGCAGCCGGGGCGTTACGTACAGGTCCTCCAGGTAGATGCCGTGCCTGCCGGTCCAGGTCGAGTAGTTCAGGAACCACAGCGCGAACCCGGCCACGGCCCCCTCGTGCTCGGCCACCAGCGCGAACACCGTCGGCCGCGGGCCGAACAGGGCCCGGCGCAGGTCGTCCTCGGTGCAGGCGACCTGGTCCAGGGACCTTTCGTACTCGGCGAGCGCACGAACCATCCGGTGGATCGCGGGCACGTCGCCGGGGCGGGCGTCCCGGATCACGGCACGGGGATCCGGTACCTGAGCCGGAACCTGTCCGCCGCGATGACGATCTCCCCGGCCTCGACCGGGCGTCCCGATGCCAGGTGGGTGCGCTCGACGACCAGCGCGGGCGCCCCGGCCGGGATGGCGAGCGCGGCGGCCTCGGTGCGCAGCGACGGGCGCACCGATAGCTCCTCGGTCACCTCGTCCACCCTGATCCCCACCGAGGCCATGCGCTCGATCACGCCCCGGCCGGCCAGCGAACCCTGCTCGGGCAGCGCGACCGGGGTGCCGGCGGTGAGCCGTTCGGGCTCGTAGCTGGTCGCCAGCTGCACCGGCTCGGCGTCGGCGGTCAGCAGGTACCTGGTGCGGATCACCCAGTCCGCGCCGGGCTCCAGGCCGAGCCGCCGGGCGATCTGCGGCGTCGGAAGCTGGCGCTCGGTCTGGTGCTCCCAGGCCACGCGGCGCGCCGGGCTCGCCGCCTCGTCGAGGCCGAACGGCGAGCCAGGGAAGTGCAGCCGGTCGTGATCCAGGAAGCACGCGGCGGGGGCGCGGCGCACGTACGACCCCGACCCGGTCCTGGCCTCGATCAGCCCCTCCGTGGCCAGCACCTGCAGGGCATGCTTGGCGGCCGTCTCGCCGACGCCGTAGTTGGCGATGATCGCGTTGCGGGACGGCACCCGCGCCCCGGGCGGGAGCAGGCCGCCGAGGATCCGCTCGCGCAGATCCTCGAGTACCCGCAGGTACACCGGGTCGGTGACCGCACTCACGACTGGCTCTCCTGACACAGGCCGGACGGCAGGACGCCATTGTGACGGACGTCGCCGGCAAGCTGTGGCCCAACCAGGATCCTGTGACCACATCTTTGCGCCGGGCGGCCGGGCGCGCGGGCCCAGGGTCGGCTAATCGCCCGCGCAGTGCCCGCCGGCCGGAGGCGGGACGCCCAGCGCGGGGTTCCGGTCGAAGAAGCCCGTGGGCTTCAGCGTGAACCCGCACCGGGCCACCGGCATCACCGGCCAGTCCTCGGGCCTCGGGAAGTGCGTCGGCCCGAAGGTGTGCCACAGCACGATGTCCGCGCCGTCGATGTCGCGGTCGGCGGCGATGTAGGCCGGCAGCCCGGCCCCGCCCGGGTGCTGGTTGACGAAGTCGCCGGCCGGATAGCGCTGGGCCGGGTCGTACCTGGTCACCCACAGGTGGTTGGCGGCGAAGCCGGCCCGGGCGCGCACCGACGACGACGGGTCGGCCAGCAGCACCGGCGCCGCGTCCGGGTACAGGGTGTACGCGGTCGGCCCGCCGTACCGGTTGACCCGCTCGGTGCTGATCACCCGCCACGTCCGCGCCCGGGTGGCGTCCCCCCGGCGCGCGGCCCCGGCCTCGCTCCGCAGCCGGGTCACGGTCCGGGCGATGGCGTTGCCGTACGGGTTGTCCGGGCCGGCCGCCAGCCCGTGCAGGTCCACCTCCTCGACCGCGTTGGCCAGGCCGTCCACGGTCATGTCGAGCCGGGCGCTGAACAGGTGCTGGTGCACCGGCCCGCCCAGGCCCGGCGCGACCTCGGCCGAGTGCGGCTGGTCGCCGCCGGGGTGGGCGGCGGTGAACAGCGCGCCGCTCATCTTGACCTCGTGCTCGATGCTGCCGTCCAGGTAGAAGTACCAGTAGAAGCCGTAGTCGTAGTTGCCGACCGTGGCCCAGGACGAGACGACCAGGCGGCGCTGGCGGCGGGTCTGGGCCGAGCCGTTGAAGATGTCGGTGTGCTTCCAGAGGATCCCGAAGTCCTCCTCGTGGATGCAGATCGCGTTGCGGATCACTTGCGGCGCGCCGAAGTCGTCGGTCACGGTCGCGTCCAGGTAGGCGATCTCGCCCAGGCAGTCGCAGCCGCGCTCCAGCGAGTTCGTCCACTTCCCGAGCAAGTACTCGCCGCAGTCGAAGTACGTCTGCCAGTAACGGAACCGCGGGTCGCCGTACGGCACGACCAGCTCGGGGATGGACGCCCGGTAGATGACCGGCCTGGTCCCGCCGCCGTCGTCGAGGCCGATCTGGTGCAGGATCAGGCCTTCGCGGGCGTCGAAGCCGACCCGCATCGACCAGCCCTGCCAGCGCAGCTCGTGGCCGTCCAGGGCGAAACTCGGCCCCTCGGGCTGGGTGATCTCGATCGGCCGCAGGCCCTCGCGCAGCGGGCCGCGCACCGCCGGGTCGTCGTAGTCGCCCGACTCGTCCGGCACCGGCCGCTCGAACTCGTCGACGATCTTGAATACCCGCCGTTCGACCAGGTCGACATAGGCGGCGACCCCGTCCACCGGGTGCGCCCATATGTAGTCGTGCTCCCGTTCCTGGCGGAACGCCAGCACCCGGACGAAGCGCCGCCGCTCGTCGTCGCCCTCGTCGAACGCCCCGGCGGTCTGCGGCAAGGCCCGGACCTTGGTGACATCGGTCAGGCCGCGCCTGGCCATCGCCGCCCGCCACCGCGGGTCGGCCCTGACCGCCTCCTCGACCATGCCGAATTCCTCGTTGAAGATCGGCACCTGGCCGTCGGCGGCCGGGTCGAGCACCCGCTGCGAGACCACCCGGTGCCCGCCGAGCGACACGACCACGTCGGCCGAACGGCCGGTGGCCACGTCGATCAGGAACGCCCGCAGCCGCCGGTCCGGCCGCCGCCCGTCCGGCGCGCTGAGCACCTCGCCCTTGGCCGGCTCGTCCACGCCGTAGTAGGCGAACCTGACCGTGTCGCCGAGCAGGCCCGCCTCGGCCAGGATCTGCCGCCCGGCCAGGTACTCCGCTCCGGTGGCCGGGGCGAGCGGATGCGCCGGCCGCGTGCCGGGCGCCTCGGCCGCCGCGCTGACGAAGGTGTCGGTCATGCCTGCCCCGCGGGCTACTCGTCGGCCACGATCGAGCCGACCCGGTCGGCCAGCCCGGGATCGCGGCGGTTGAGCAGGAACGAATAGCCCGCGGAGAGCACCACGATGATCAGCGCCGCGTACGGGAACCAGTCATAGGGCTGCGGCTGCGGCGGCTTGCACAGGTAGTAGACGGGAATGGCGATCACGATCATGCCGAGCACCGGGAGTATCAGGTGCTTGACCAGGTTGAACTCCTGCGGCCGGTACTTGCGGTAGTAGAACGGCAGCGCGAGGTTGGCCAGGAAGTACACGACGAGGACCAGGATCGTGCCCATCGTGCCGGATTCGTCGAAGAAGTTCAGGCCGTTCATGCCGCCGCTCTGGTGGGACCCGCCGATCAGGTGGCCGATGCACCAGACCGCGATGATCCCCCCGGCGATCCCGACAAAGGCGTAGATCGCGTTGACCGGGGTCCTGCGGACCGGGTGGACGCGGCCGATCCAGCGCGGCAGCAGGCCCTCGCGGCCGGCGTTGAAGATCAGCCGGGCCTGCGAGTTGACCGCCGCGATCAGCACGCCGACGGTGGAGGTCAGGCCGGCCAGGTACGCGATGACCGCCACCTTGGCCAGGGTGGAGTGGGCGACCGTGATGAACGGGATCGGCGCCGCCGCGAGCGCGGTCCCGTTGTCGCGGAAGCCGCTGACCGTGGAGTAGGCGACCAGTATGTACAGCACCGCCATCGCCGCGATCGACAGGTAGACCGCGCGCGGCACGTTGCGCCGCGGGTTGCCGGTCTCCTCGGCCAGCGCGGCCGAGTTCTCCCAGCCGATGAACAGGTACACCGCCAGCGGGAAGCCCGGGGCGAGCCCGCTGAAGCCGTTGTTCAGGTGGCTCCACTCGAACGGCGCGGCGGACAGGTGGGCGCCGTTCTTGATCAGCGCGGCGATCGACACGATGACCAGGACCAGCATCTCGAAGCCGAAGAAGAAGCCGGCCAGCTTGGTCGAGACGGCCACGCCCCGGTACATCATCACCACCGACCCCGCGGTGAGCAGCACCGAGAAGATGATCCACGGCACGTTCCAGGCGAAGTAGTAATTCAGCACGTACTCCAGGAACCAGCCGGACACCGCCAGCACCGACGAGATCGCGATGATGTAGCCCGCCCCGCACAGGAGGGCGGTCGTCACCGCGCTGGTGCCGCCGAAGGACTTGCCGACGAACGTGATGAACCCGCCGGTCGACGGCTGGACCCGGGAGAACTGCGACAGCGTGTTGCCCAGCAGCGCGATCGCGATGGCGGCCGCGATGATCGTCAGCGGGGCCGCGATGCCGGCCGTCACGACGATGAGGCCGAAGCTGAAGAAGAAGCTGTACGCGGGGCCGATGTTCGCCATCGTCGAGGCGGCGATGTCCACAAGCCCCAGCGCGCCGCGATGCAGCCGCTCAGCGGATTCGGGCGCCTTGGTCTCCGAGAACGGAACGGACATGGTCCCTCCTCGTCTCCGCCGCCGTGCCCGGCGGCACTGCCTGCATTGTGGGGCGAGGCACAGCCCATGGGAAGAGCCGCGACAAACCCGTTATTCACCGGCCGTAGGGGACGGCGCCCATCGAATCGAGTCGCCCGGGCCTCGGACGCCGCCCCCCATCATCCCCGGGCCTGCCCGGATTGGCAAGCGCTTTCCAAGCTGGCTAGCGCTGCGGGCGGCGGGGGAGCGTGCTCTCCCGCATGATCACCTCGCCTGGGACCGGCACGACCCGCGGCCGGCCCGGGTCGCCTTCGGAGAGCACCAGGCTGGCGGCCATCTCGCCCATCTGCTTGAGCGGCAGGCGCACCGTGGTCAGCGGCGGGGTGATGTCACGCAGGGTCGGGATGTCGTCGAAGCCGGCCAGCGCGACGTCGTCGGGCACCGAGATCCCGGCGGCCCGCAGCCGCGCCAGCGCGCCCACCGCCATCACGTCGTTGACCGCGAACACGCAGTCCGGCAGCGGCCCGCCGCCCGCGAGGATCGCGCTCATCGCCTCGTACCCGCCGTCCCTGGTGAACGGCCCGTGGACGATGCTGGCCTGGTCCAGGCCGAGGGACCAGGCGGCGAGCCCGGCGCGGAAGCCGCCGACCCGGTCGTG
>JASHUI010000045.1:0-5339 GCA_030040095.1 Streptosporangiaceae bacterium
ACGCCGAGCGCGCGCAGCAGGGCGGCCGTGACCGCGGGCCTGGCCTCCCGCGCCCCGTCATCGATCTTGAACGCGGCGGCCCGGCCGTCGGCCAGCGCGAGCGCCTCCGCCCCCTGGGCGCCCGACTTCACCAGCAGGCCGGGGACCGCGCCCATGAAAGCCCGCTCCGGCCGCGAGGTCCCCGACGTCCACTCCGGGTGCGCCCGCATGGCGTCGGCCACACGGCGCTCCGGCGACCCGCGCTCCGCGCGGACCAGGGCGCCGAAGGCACGGGCCAGCCCGGTGAGCGAGATGGCGAACAACGGGGCCCCGCAGCCATCAACGCCGACCGCGGCCGCCGGCTCCCCGGCCAGCCGCTCGACCTCCCGCCTGATCTCCGCCTGCAGCGGATGGCCCGGGTCGGTGTAGCTGGCCGTGGGCCAGCCGGCCGCCACGCAGGTCGCGAGCATGGCCGCGTGCTTGCCGGAGCAGTTCATGTGCACGCGGTCCTCGGCGCCCCCCGCCCGCAGCAGCGCGCGCGCCGCCGCCTCGTCCCCGGGCAGGTCGGGCGGGCACTGCAGGGCGTCCTCGGTCAGCCCCGCCCCGGCGAGGATCTCCCGCACCCCGGCGACGTGGAATTCCTCGCCCGAGTGGCTGGCCGCGGCCAGCGCGAGCAGCCGCCCGTCCAGGCTTAGGCCGCACCGCAGCATCGCGGCGGCCTGCATCGGCTTGTTCGACGACCGGGGAAACATGGGCCGGTCCGCCGCGCCCGCGCTGAGCAGCACGTTGCCGTCCGGGCCGACGGCGACCACGGCGCCGCGGTGCAGCGACTCGGTGAAGCCCGACCGCACTACCTCGGCCAGGACGGGATTGCCCGCCGCGATCCGCGGGGGAAGCGTGCTCTGCTGCGTCATCGGAGGCAGAATTCCTTCTCGTGCGAGCTGTGGTCCAGCGTGCCAGCCGGGCAAGTGTCGAGGTGAACGGGGAGACGGTCGGGCGCCTGCCAGGACCGGGCCTGGTCGTGCTGGTCGGCGTGACCCATGCGGACACGGCGGACACGGCCGCCGCCCTGGCCAGGAAGATCTACCACCTGCGGATCCTCCGGGACGAGAAATCGTGCGCGGACACCGGCGCGCCGCTGCTGGTGATCAGCCAGTTCACCCTGTATGGCGACACCAGGAAGGGGCGCCGGCCCACCTGGCAGGCCGCGGCGCCCGGCCCGGTGGCCGAACCGCTGGTCACCGCGTTCGCCGACGCCCTGCGTGAGCTGGGCGCCGAGGTGGAGACCGGCGTGTTCGGGGCGGACATGCAGGTGATGCTGGTCAACGACGGGCCGGTCACGCTGGTCCTGGAGGTCCCGGAGGCGCGGAATGCGCCGGGACCGTCAGGTGGTGACGCGTGAACGCGAGCGATTCCGCGAGATCGGCCCGGCGCTCCTCGCTGGTCTGCGCTCGTCGGGTGTTCACCTCGAGCACGACCATCCCGGTGTAACCCCGGGGCCCGAGGCTGGCCAGCAGCTCCGCGCACGGCTGGGTGCCGCGTCCCGGGACCAGGTGCTCGTCGGGCAGGCCCGCGGCGGTGCCGTCGGCCATGTGCACGTGGACCAGCCTGCTGCCGAGCTCGTCGGCCATGGCCATGGCGTCGGAGTCGGACACGGCGGTGTGGGACAGATCAAGCGTGGCGTACGGGGTATCGATCTCGACCGGGTTCCAGTGCGGCGCGTACGCGGTCATCTCGGCCCCGCGGGCGCGCAGCGGGTACAGGTTCTCGACCGCGAACATCACGTCGGTCTCCTGGCCCAGCTGGGTCAGCCCGGCCGCGAATTCCCTGGCGTAGTCGCGCTGCCAGCGGAACGGCGGGTGCACCACGACGACCTTCGCGCCGAGCTTCTCCGCCACCTCCCGGGCCCGGTTCAGCTTTCCCCATGGCTCGCGCCCCCACACCCGCTGAGTGATCAGCAGACACGGGGCGTGCACGGCCAGCACCGGGACGCCGTGGTAGTCCGACAGCCTGCGCAAGATGTCCAGATCCTGGCTGATGGGGTCCATGGTGACCATGACCTCGACGCCGTCATACCCCAGGCGCGCCGCCGCCTCGAAGGCATCCGGCGTCCGTTCGGGGAAGACCGAGGCCGTGGACAGCGCCACCTGCACATCCGCGACCGGGGCGACGTGGCCCAAGGCACCTCCTCCGCTGCTGGCTGGGTCCTGCGCGCGCGCTGGCTGCTCCTGCGCACGCGGTACCCGTCTCCACCCTGCGTCATTCAGCTTATGCCGCCCGGTGACCTGGGCGGCGACGCCCGGCCGGTTGTCGGTACGGGCGGCTAGCGTTGCGCTCATGGCGAAGTCGGCCGCCGCGGCGGCGTTCTACCGGTGCTCGGAGTGCGGCTGGCAGAGCATGAAGTGGGCGGGCCGATGCGGCGAGTGCCAGCAGTGGGGCACGGTCGTCGAAGGCCGGGCCCCGGCACGCGACCGGCTGCGCGGCCCGGCCAGGAACGGCGGGCCGGTCCTGCAGTCCACGGCCGCGGTGCCGATCGCGGACGTGGACCCGGCGGTGGCGCGGGCCCGGCCCACCGGGCTCGGCGAGCTGGACCGGGTGCTCGGCGGCGGGCTGGTCCCCGGAGCGGTGGTGCTGCTGGCCGGCGAGCCGGGCGTGGGCAAGTCCACGCTCCTGCTTGAGGCGGGCGCGCTGGCCGCGGCAGACGGTCCGGTCCTGTACGTGACCGGGGAAGAGTCGGCGGCGCAGGTCCGGCTGCGGGCCGACCGGATCGGCGCGCTCAGCCAGCAGCTGTTTCTCGCCGCCGAGACCGACTTCGGCGCACTGCTCGAGCACGTTGACGCGGTGAACCCGGCCCTGCTCATCGTGGACTCGGTGCAGACCGTCCTGGTCCCGGGCGTGGAGGGCGCGCCCGGCGGGGTCACGCAGGTGCGCGAGGTCACCGGGGCGCTGACCGCGCTGGCCAAGCGGCGGACGCTGACCACGGTGCTGGTCGGTCACGTCACCAAGGACGGGTCGATCGCCGGCCCGCGATCGCTGGAGCACCTGGTCGACGTGGTGCTGCACTTCGACGGTGACCGGCACGCCCAGCTGCGGATGGTCCGGGCGCTGAAGAACCGGTTCGGGCCGACCGACGAGATCGGCTGCTTCGAGCTCGGGGAGTTCGGCCTGGCCGAGCTGCCGGATCCGAGCGGGCTGTTCTTGTCCCGGCTGAGCAACCCGGTGCCGGGGACCTGCGTGACGGTCACGCTGGAGGGCCGGCGCCCGCTGCTGGCCGAGGTGCAGACCCTGGTCTGCGAGGCGGTGGTCGAGCCGCCGCGCCGGGTGACGTCGGGCCTGGACTCCTCGCGGGTCGGCATGGTCGTGGCCGTGCTGCAGCGCCGGGCCGGGGTGACGATCGGCAAGCGGGACATCTACGCGGCGACCGTCGGAGGGGTCCGGCTGACCGAGCCGTCGGTCGACCTGGCCGTTGCGCTCGCCCTGGCCAGCGCGATCAGCGACCTGAGCCTGCCCGCCGGGCTGATCGCCATCGGCGAGGTCGGCCTGGCCGGGGAGATACGCCGGGTCACCGGCGTGCAGCGCAGGCTGGCCGAGGCCGCCCGGATGGGGTTCCGGCACGCGATCGTCCCGCCAGGCTCGCCCCGGCTGCCGCCGGGCGAGGGCCCCGCCATGGCGGTCACCGAGGCCGAGAACATGGCGCAGGCGATCGCGGCGGCCCTGGGCGGGCCGGGCGAGCCCTAAAGCCGCGGGCACCGCCTGCCGCCCGCCGATACACTGACAGTGATGACCGACCTTCCCCCGGACCGGCCGCAGTGACCAGTGGCATAGATGAGCGTCGCCGGGCCGCTCTCGCGGCGCTGGCGCCCGGCACCGCGCTCCGGGACGGGCTGGAGCGAATCCTGCGCGGCAGCACCGGCGCGCTGATCGTGCTCGGGTTCGACCGGGGCGTGGCGGACATTTGCTCTGGCGGGTTCGAGCTGAACGTCGAGTTCTCCGCCACCCGGCTGCGCGAGCTGGCCAAGATGGACGGCGCGATCGTGCTCGACGGCGCCGCGCGCACGATCGTGCGCGCGGCCGTGCAGCTGGTACCGGATCCGGGCATCCCGACCGACGAGGCCGGCACCAGGCACCGGACCGCGGAGCGGGTGGCCAGGCAGACCGGGCATCCGGTGATCTCGGTCAGCAAGTCGATGCGCATCATCGCGCTGTTCATCGACGGGGTCCGGTTCGTCCTGGAGGACTCCGCGGCGATTCTGTCGCACGCCAATCAGGCCCTGGCCACGCTGGAGCGGTACAAGCGGCGGCTGGACGAGGTGTCCGGGGCGCTGTCCGCGCTGGAGATCGAGGATCTCGCCACCGTCCGTGACGTCACCGCCGTGGCCCAGCGGCTGGAGATGGTCCGCCGGATCGCGGCCGAGATCGAGGGCTACATGGTCGAGCTCGGCACCGACGGCCGGCTGCTCGCGCTGCATCTCGACGAGCTGGTGGCGGGCACGGCTCAGGAGCGGGTGATGCTCGCGCACGACTACGTGGCCGCCTCGCCGCAGGCCCGGGCGAGCGCGGCGCAGGCCGTGCTGGCCGCGCTGGAGGCGCTGTCGCTCGACGAGCTCCTGGACACCGCGGCGGTCGCGACGGTGCTGGGTTTCGGCGGCGCCGAGGCGCTGGATGACCTGGTGAGCCCGCACGGGTACCGGTTGCTGGCCCGGGTGCCACGGATTCCCGGCCCCGCGGTGGCGAGCCTCATCGAGCACTTCGGCGGCCTGCAGAAGCTGCTGGCCGCCGGGGTGGAGGAGCTGAACCAGGTGGAAGGCATCGGCGCGTCGCACGCTCGCAACGTCCGCGAGGGCCTGTCCCGGCTGGCCGAGGCGTCCATCCTGGAGCGGTACGTGTGACGTGGCGGCGCAGCCGCCCGCACTGTCTGCGTTGGCCGCGCGGCTCCCCGCGCCACCTGCGTTGGCCGCGCCGACTCCGCCCTCCGCGCCGCCGTCTTCGCCATATGCCGCAGCTGTGCTGCGCTGGTACGCCGCTCACGCCCGGGACCTCCCGTGGCGGCGGCCTGACGCATCGCCGTGGTCGGTGCTGGTCAGCGAGATCATGCTGCAGCAGACGCCGGTGGCGCGGGTGCTGCCAGCGCACGCGGCCTGGCTGGACCGCTGGCCCACCCCGCAGGCCCTGGCGGCGGCAGCGCCTGGCGACGCCGTCCGGCAGTGGGGGCGGCTCGGGTACCCGAGGCGGGCGCTGAGGCTGCACGCCTCGGCCAGGATCTTGACCGAGGAGCACGGCGGGCAGGTGCCCGCGTCGCTCCAGGCGCTGCGCGCGCTGCCTGGGGTGGGCGGCTACACCGCCGCCGCCGTGGCCAGCTT
>JASHUI010000351.1:0-4624 GCA_030040095.1 Streptosporangiaceae bacterium
TTTGACTTCGACAACCCCGAGGCCCGGTTCAAGGTCCTGATCAACCACGAGGAACAGTACTCGCTGTGGCCCGCCGACCTGGAAGTCCCCGGCGGCTGGTCCGAAACCGGCGTCTGCGCCGCCAAAGACGACTGCGACCGCTACCTGGAGGAAACCTGGACCGACATGCGGCCCAAAAGCCTGCGCATCGCGCTCGACGGTGAATGAGCCTGCCGCACCATGCCGCATGTCTTCACCAACAACATCCGGCTCTGCTACGAGCGATGGGGCCGCGGGGAACGCGTCCTTCTCATCATGGGCTCGATGGCCGCCGGCCGGGTCTGGACGCTGTACCAGACGCCCGCCCTCGTCCAGGCCGGATACCAGGCCATCACGTTCGACAACCGCGGCGTCCCGCCCTCGGACGTGCCCCCCGGCAAGTACTCGATCGATGACATGGTCGCGGACACCAAGGGGCTCATCGAGGCCCTGGACGCGGCGCCGTGCCGCGTTGTCGGGGTCTCGCTGGGGGCGCTGATCGCGCAGGAACTGGCGATCAGATGGCCGCACCTGATCAGGTGCGCGGTCCTGATCGCCACGAAGGCGCGGTCGGATGCCGGCCGGCGGGCGATGACCAGGGCGGACCGGGCCCTGCTGGACAGCGGCATCGAACTGCCCCCCGAGTACGAGGCGGCCATGGCCGTCTTCCAGATGCTCTCGCCCGCCACCATCAACGACGACGCGGCGGTGTCGCTCTGGCTGGAGACCTACGGGCTGTCTCCGGGCAGCAAGAGCACCGCGCGCGGCCAGGCCTGGATCGACACCGCCCGCGACCGGCGAGAGGCGCTGCGGGCCGTGACGGTGCCGTGCCGGGTCATCGCCTTTTCCGACGACTTGGTCACGCCGCCCCACCTGGCCGCCGAGGTAGCCGAGGCGATCCCGGACTGCGACTTCGTGGAGATCAGCAAGTGCGGTCACTCCGGCTACCTCGAACGTCCTGATGAGGTCAACTCGGCGATCATCGAGTTCCTCGACAAGAACTAACCAAAGGCAGGGCGCAATGCGACTCCGCCCGGCACCGCTGGAAGACTGGCTACGCGACTACTATTTCGCCGCGGAGATCGACATCAGCTCCAGCGGCGTGCAGCCGTACTCGATGGCCGAGCTCCGGGCCAAGACCGGCCTGTGCCACGACCAGATCGATGCCCTGGTCTTCAACGACGGCTACTCGCTGGGGGCCCCGGCCGTCAGGGCGGCCATCGCCGGGCTCTGGGGCGACGGCGAGCCCGACAAGGTCATGACGACCTGCGGCTCCAGCGAGGCGATCTCGCTGGTCCTGACCGCGCTGTTGCGGCCCGGGGACGAGGTCGTGGTCGTGCGGCCGGGCTATCACCTGCTGGTCGACTTCGCGGTCGCGCTGGGGTGCACGGTCAGGAACTGGCAGCTCGACGCGGACGACGGCTGGAACGCCCCGGCCGGACAGCTGGAGGAGCTGGTCACGCAGCGAACCCGCGCGATCATCGTCAACTTTCCGCAGAATCCGACCGGGGCCTCGATCGGCGAGCAGGATCTGCGGGCGCTGGTGCGCCGCGCCGACGAGGCCGGCGCCTACATCCTGTGGGACGCCGCGTTCGCCGAGCTCACCTACGAGGCACCCGCGCTGCCCGACATCTCCGTGCTGTACTCGCGCGGGATCAGCTTCGGCACCTTCTCCAAGGCGTTCGGGCTGCCCGGCCTGCGGTTCGGGTGGTGCATCGCGCCGCCCGACGTCCTGGCCGACTGCGTGCGCATACGCGACTACACCACCTTGCACGTGTCCCCGCTCATCGAGCTGCTGGCGCTGCGCGTCCTGGAGAACGCCGGCAGTTTCGTCGAGCCCCGCCTGAAGCAAGCCCGGCACAACCGGGACATCCTGACGGAGTGGGCCGACGCTCACGCGGGCCAGGTGTCCCTGATAGCTCCGGCCGGCGGCGTCGCCGGGTTCCCCCGCCTCCGCCAGCTCACGAACACCGATGACTTCTGTGAGGAGCTCTTCCGCCGGCACGGCGTGCTCGTCGTGCCCGGGTCGTGCTTCGGCCGGCCGGGTCACATCCGGCTGGGCTTCGGCGGCGCGACGGACGAGCTGGTCCGCGGACTGGACCGCCTGGGCGGGCTGCTCCGGGGTTCGGTGCCGGGGTGACCCGGATGCTCGTGCTCGACCGGTGCCTGCGGCCGGTGCCCGCCGGCCAGGCTGGCGAGCTGTTCATGGCCGGGACCGGGGTGGCGCGGGGCTACGGCGGCCGGCCGGCGCTGACCGCGGCGCGTTTCATCGCCGACCCGTTCGCCGGCGACGGCTCCCGGATGTACCGCACCGGCGACCGGGCCCGGTGGCGGGAAGGGGGGCAGCTCGAGTTCCTCGGCTGGGCCGAGGACCAGCTCGAGATCCGCGGCTACCGGATCGAGCCCGGGGAGGTCGAAGCGGCGCTGACCGAGCACCCGCGGATCGGCGCGGCGGCGGTGGCCGTGCGCGGGCCCGGCCCGCAGCGGCGGCTCGTCGCCTACCTGGTGCCCGCCGCACCGGCCGGGGGCGTGCCGTCAGGACGCGAGCTGCGCGGCTTCCTGCGCGAACGGCTACAGGACTTCATGGTCCCGTCGGTCTTCACCGAGGTGGCCGGGCTGCCGGTGACGCCGGGCGGGAAGGTGGACCGGGCCGCGCTGCCCGCCGCGGACGACGAGCGGGCCGGGCCGGCCGGAGCGCTCACTCCCGGCGAGGAGGTGCTGGCGGCCATCTGGGCACAGACCCTGGGCCTGGACGAGGTCGGAGCGCTGGACAACTTCCTCGAGCTGGGCGGGCACTCCCTGCTGGCGGTGCAGGTGATCTCGAGGATCCGCGAGGTCTTCGGGGTCGAGATCCCGCTGGCCGCCCTGTTCGACCAGCCGACCGTCCGTGAGCTGGCCGTCGTGGTCGAGTCGTCCGCGCCGGGCGCGGTCGTGCCCGCGGTCACCGCGGTCAGCCGGGACGAGCGGCTGCAGCTGTCGTTCGCCCAGCAGCGGCTGTGGTTCCTCGACCAGCTCGAGCCCGGCTCGGCGGAGTACAACGCGGCGATGCCGGTGCGGCTGACCGGACGGCTCGACGCCCGGGCCCTGGGCCGGGCGCTGCGGGCGATCACCACCCGCCACGAGGTGCTGCGGACCCGGCTGGTGGCCGGGCCGGACGGGGTGGCCTCGCAGGTGATCGGCCCGCCCGCGCCGTTCCCGCTCCCGGTGGCCGACGTCTCGGGCGGCCGGGATCCGGTTGCCGCGACCGACGCGCTGCTGGCGGCCGACGCGGTGGCGCCGTTCGACCTGGCGGCCGGGCCGCTGATCCGCGCCGCCCTGATCCGGGTGGCGGCCGACGACCACGTGCTGGCGCTCTCGGTCCATCATGTGGCCTCCGACGAATGGTCGGGACGGATCTTGCGCCACGAGCTCGCCGCGCTGTACGCGGCGTTCGCGGCCGGAGATCCCGATCCGCTGCCTCCGCTCCAGGTGCAGTACGCCGACTTCGCGGCGTGGCAGCGGCGGTGGCTGACCGAGGAGATCCTGGCCGGCCAGCTGGCCTACTGGCGAGAGCAGCTGGCCGGCGCTCCGGTGCTCGAGCTGCCGGCCGACCACCCCCGGCCGCCGGCGCGCTCCACCGCGGGAGCGTACGCCGGGTTCAGCGTGGCGGCGGAAACGGCCGCACGGCTGCGGGCGATCGCCCGCGACGGCGGCGCCACCACGTTCATGGTCCTGTTCACCGTCTGCGCCGTCCTGCTCGGCCGCTACAGCGGCCTGGACGACGTCCTGGCCGGGATCCCGGTCGCGAACCGCAACCGGCCGGAGACCGAGGACCTGATCGGGTTCTTCGTGAACACCCTGATCCTGCGCGCCGACCTGTCCGGCGATCCGGCCTTCGGCGAGCTGCTCGGCCGGGTCAGGGAGACGGCGCTGGCCGGCTACGCCCATCAGGATCTGCCGTTCGAGCAGCTGGTCGACGCGCTGGCGAGCGGCAGGGACCGGTCCCGCACCCCGCTGTTCCAGGTGTTCTTCAGCTACGTCGCCGAGGACGGCGGCCCCGGCCAAGCCGGTGCGGGCGGCGGCGCCGGCGGCCGCGGCAGCGGGCTCACGCTCAAGGCGGTCCGGGGCGGCGCGGTGGCAAAGTTCGACCTGCGCCTGATCCTCGAAGAAGACGGCGGCGGGCTGACCGGCGGGATCGAGTACAGCACCGCGCTGTACGAGCGGGCCACGGCGGAGCGGATGGCCGGGCACCTGGCCACGTTGCTCGAGGCCGCGGCCGCGGGCGCGAGACGGCCGCTGTCCGGGCTGGCGATGATCACTGCCGCCGAGCGTGACCTGCTGGTGCGCGGATGGAACGACACCGCCGCGCCGGTCCCCCCGGTCGGCGGGGTACACGAACTGGTCGCCGCGACCGCGGCTCGCGCCCCGGACGCGGTCGCCGTCGTCTTCTCGGGGCGGTCGGTGACCTACGCGGCGCTGCTGCGGCGTTCGGCCCGGCTGGCGTCGCGGCTGCGGGACCTGGGCGTGGGCGCGGAGGCGATCGTCGGCCTCTGCCTGGAGCGCGGCCCGGACCTCGTGGCGGCGATCCTGGCGATCTGGCGGGCGGGCGGCGCCTATCTCCCGCTCG
>JASHUI010000352.1:0-7490 GCA_030040095.1 Streptosporangiaceae bacterium
CCGCCTCCGGCCGGGGTGATCCCGCCGTCGCGGGCGGTGCCGCCGTCCCGGGCGACGTCGGCCCGGGCAGTGTTGGCCCGGGTGGTGCCGCGGTCGTCCCGGGCAGTGTTGGCCCAGGAGGTGCCGCCGTCTCCGGCAGTGTTGGCCCGGGTGGTGCCGCGGTCGTCCCTGGCAGTGCCGGCCCGGGCAGCGTTGGCCCGGGTGGTGCCGCCGTCTCCGGCGGTGCCGACGCGGGGCCGGGTCCGGCCTCCGCCCCTCCCGCGGCGGGCGCGACCGGTTGGACGGCCGTGGTGACCGCCGACCGGGCCTACTTCGACAGCGTGATCGCCGCGAACGGCCCGGACGCCGCGGCGATCGAGTTCCCGTCGTACTGTCCGGAGCGCCGGTTCCGGCTCCAGTCGCCGGAGATGCGCATCGGCCGGCGCAGTCAGTCCCGAGGGCTCGAGCCGGAGATCGACCTGACCGGCCCCCCTACTGATCCCGGGGTATCCCATCTGCACGCCGTCCTGAACGCCGAGGCGGACGGCGGCTGGACGGTCTTCGACCCGGGGTCGGCCAACGGCACCCAGGTCAACGGAAGCGAAATACCCGCCGGGGTCAAGGTGCGCCTGCGCGACGGAGACCGTGTCTGCGTCGGCGCATGGACCGTGCTGACGATCCAAGCCGCCTGACCGAGACTTCAGTGGCGGATAGCGGCTTGGCGGATCGCGGGCAATAGCATGGATGGCACCATCGCTGTTTCTGTTTGCTCCACGATGGTCCGTTCACACCAATGGCCGCTCGGACAGCCCACCAAAGCCGTGCCCTTATGACCATCTATGCGAAGGTTATCCAGGCTGCCAGGCCCGGCGGAGCAGCCCATGCCGGCCCGGCGTAATTTCGGTTCGCCATTTTTGCCTCCGCAGCTGTTCCGGAACCGGCGGATTGGTCCGAAACCCAGTACCCGGTTTTCCCCCGAGGGCCCCTACTCGGCGGGCCAGCAACTCCTTAACCCGTAACTCGAGTCGACGCTCAGGAGAATCGGATCGGTCAAGCCAGCGCCCGGGCCGGAAAAGCAGACGGCAAACATCGAAGTAAGGAGCGGCCGGTCCGAGATTGCAGGCGTGCTACCCACCGGTACGTCCACTGCCCTGGTCACGCTCGGTGCCGCCTTCCGCTGCGAATCAGCGGCAAACGTGCTGACCTTCGCGGGACAAGGCTGCGGGTCGGCGATAATCAGCCCGATCTCGCGCGTCCAGGGGGCGTACTGGAGAAGTTCCCCGATCCGGCGAACGCACCTGGGCGTGCAAGGTGCCACAGTCGGCTCGATGACCTTGTGCGAATGGGACCGCTTGGTAAGCTGAAGTAGTTGGTGCGCCTCGCCCGGAATTGGGCGCCCTTGTATTCGCCCTCCTCGTTCCCATCGCAGACCTGTCCGCGTTGCGCCTCGCTGCCAGGATGAGGGCATCTTCGTCACGGTGTCGCCCATTCGCTCGTGGCAGGTGCTCTGGCTGGCCGCGTTGTCGATCAGGCGGGTTGACTGCCGCGCAGGCGAAGCTCGCGTCGAACACCCGCAGAGGTGGCCCTGTGGCGATGCGGCATGTTCGTGGGCCCGGCCAGTGCCGCCGACCGGGCCCACGAAAAGCCCAAGATTTCGGTGGCTGTGAGTCAACTAAGGTGGTCGAAATCCCCCAGCTTCACTCCATTTATAAACGTTATCCACTCGTCGCGGCTGTAAGCAAGAACGGGGCCTTCCGGCGTCTTAGAGTCACCGATGAAAAACTCATCTCCGTTTGTTGCAACCCGCACGCAGTTGCCAGCTTCGCATGCCCTCGCTAGATTCCATGACAAATTGCCCGGGGCTTGCGATCTAGAGGACTGCATGTACCTGATCACTTCCTTTCTCCTTTGTGTGAGGCGGGCGCCCAGGCGCCGCGCCATGCCGGATGCTCAGATTCTGAGCTCGCTCCGGATCTTGGTGATGAGGCTTGTCGAGTCCCGGGGACTCAAGGCTGCGTCCCGTAGGTACTCCAGCGCCTCACGGTATCGTGAAATTTCAACCGGGCGCTCGTAGTATCGGTTGGTGACAAGCCCCTCGACGAACACCACGGGACGCTGCCGACTTTCATCCCCGAATTCGAGCAAAATAAAGTTGCTGTCGGTGCTAGCGTGGCTACTGGCCTGAAATGGTATGACCTGAATGATGACCTTTTCGTCGCGAATGCGGGCAAGCATCTGGTCGAGCTGCGCCTGCATGATCGCAGGGCTCCCGACCTGCTTGTACAAGACCGCCTCGTCGAGCAGTGCCCGAAAGCGCGGAGGCGCCACCCGGTCGAGCAACTGCTGGCGATGCAGCCGGGCCTCTACTCGCTGCTCTAGCACGTCTGGCTGCATCTGCCGCTCGATGCCCTTGACGATTGCCCGCGCATAGTCGGCCGTCTGCATCAAGGCAGGCACGTGAAACATCGAGTAGCAGGTGATCGCGATCGCTTCTTGCTCTAAGCCAAGAAGCGGCGAGAATACATCCTCATACTCGGTCCACCAGGCGGCCTGACGTGCCTGCTGAGCCAGGTTCATCAACTCGTCCTCAGCCTGGTCGGCCAGCTCGTAGAGGCGGCACAGGTCCCGGACGTCGCGCAGGCTGGCCTTGCGCGCCCCAGTCTCCAACCTGCTGATCTTCGTGGCAGAGCACAGCAGTTGATCGGCCACGTTCTGGACTGTTAAGCCGCGCTGAATTCGGAGACTCCGGAGGCGTTGGCCAAGCTCGCGCTGGCTAGCTATGGGGTTAGCGTCCTCGCCGGGTGCGGAGCGCTTCGCTGCCTGTCGTCGGCCAGCTGCGGCGGGTCTGCCATCGCCAGAGGCACTTGCCACGATGTTGCATGTTACACGGCAAAGTGCATCGTGGCAGTAGCGGCAGGCATAGTTTACGGCGCGCAGAGAAAATTTTTGGACAGCTGGATGTCGCAGTTCTGGCTGTCTGCAAAGCGGTTTCGGCGAAGGAGGGGCCGGTCGGGTTCACCGCTCCTGGCTGGGGCAAAGGGCAAACCCTAGCACGGAACGGGCTCATCTGTGGCGAAGACCATTGGCAAATGCCAGGAGGCATGAGACCGTTATGGTACGGGCGCTTGGTGTGGCCGCGTCCCAAGGGGGTCCGGCCCTGGCCGGAAGGAGGTCCCAGGCCTGACCTGGTGGCGCTGAGATACGAAACCAAAGGTCTCAAACAAGCACGGCCGATGGGCGAACATCGGCCGTGCCCAGTCACCAAGCCATAACCCCACGAGAAGGATGGGCCGAGTGATAGGGATCATGCTACCTGTCCAGACAACGAATGCAAGATTCTCTTCAGCACCGGATCTGCCGCGCCCCGGCCGGCTGCCTGGCCCTCCTGACCGACGTCAGCCGGAGGGAGGTGAGAACCAATGCAGGCGGCAGTTCAGGAGGTGCAGGGGACACAGATCGCGATACTGCTGGCCGCGACCGCGATCGTGGCCTTCTGGCGCACGATCCTCAAATACGTGGTGATGCTCGTGGCGATCATGATTATTGCGGCGTTAGGTTACGGCGCGGTCGTGATCTGGCAGAACATGCACCACATCGCTGGTTGATTAATGGTCTGCCGATCGGCTGATCGGCGACGTGGCCATGACAGCCGATCGGCAGGCGCTTACTGGTCGCCTTGCGGCCGACGCGGTGTGTGGTACTGGTCGTCCTTGCGGCCGATGCGGTGCGCGGGCGTCAGCCTCCCGCCGTGGCCAGGGCCTGGTCGCCGATGGCGGCGCGGACTCGCAGCCGGGCCTGGTGCAGCCTGCTCTTGAACGCGGCCTGGCCCACGCCGGCGATCTCGGCGGCCTCCTGGGTGGACAGTCCCTCGACGTCACGCAGCACGATCGCGGTTCGCAGCGGCGGCGGCAGTTCGGCCAGGGCCCGGCCGAGGGCCATGCGCAGCTCGCTCGCCTCGGCTTGCCGGGACGGCTCGTCGTCGGCCGGGGCGGGCAGCTGAAGTTCGTCCGGGCCGAGCGGCACCCCGGCCGGCCGGCGCGCCCGCTTCTCCAGCGCGCGGTTGGCCTCGTTGACCGCGATCCGGTACAGCCAGGTGAAGTAGCTGGACCGGCCATGGAACTGCCCGATGCCTCGCCACGCGCGGAACATGACCTCCTGGGCCACGTCCTCGGCCTCGCCGCGGTCGCCCAGCAGCCGCAGCAACAGCATGAACAGGCGATCTGCGTACGCGCCGGAGAGCCGCTCGAAGGCGGCGACGTCGCCTGCCCGGGCCCGGGCGATCAGCTCTGCCTCGGTGGCGGGGTTACCGGTGGCGGCGTTCCCGGTGGCGGGCTTCCGGAAGGCGGGGTCACCGGTGGCGGGGTTCCCGGTGGCGGGGTTCCCGGTGGCGGGTTTCTCAGCGGGGTTACCGGTGGCGGGAGTACCGGTGGCGGACTTCTCAGCGGGGTTACCGGTGACGGGCTTCTCAGCGGGGCTGCCGACGGGGTTCCCAGCGGAATTCCCGGCGGCCGGGGACCGCTCGCCCGGCGACGGCCGGGTCACCGGGCAAGCGGCGAAGGCGAGCCGTCGGCCCCGGCCGGGCCGACCCGGGCGAAGATCGTGGCGGGGGCGCGAACTCCGGCCGGCCCGCCCAGGCCGCCGAGCGCGTACACCAGGGCGCGCATGGCCCGGATGCCGCGACCGCAGTCCACGCAGTCCCGCGCGTGGCGGTCCAGGCGGCGGCGGGCCAACGGGCTCAGGTCCCCCTCGACGTAGTGCGAGAGGTGCCGCTGCGACCACCGGTGCTCGCGCGCTCTGCCCATCACGTCTCCCCCCGGCTCGGGACTGGGGCCACCGCCGTTGCCACGGTAGTGGCCCCGCCGGTCACTTGTCCGCGGGCTCGAACGTCAGCGAGCACGAGTTGATGCAGTAGCGGTCGCCGGTCCGGGTGGGCCCGTCGTCGAACACGTGGCCAAGGTGGCCGCCGCAGCGGCGGCAGACAACCTCGGTGCGGTGCATGAACAGGCTGTTGTCCGGGCGCAGTTCGACCGCCTCGGCGACCGCGGGCTCGTCGAAGCTGGGCCAGCCGGTGCCCGAGTCGAACTTGGCATCCGAGCGGAACAGCTCGCTGCCGCAGCCGGCGCACCGGTAGCTGCCGTCCTCGTGGTTGTGGACGTACTCGCCGGTGAACGGCCGCTCGGTGTGGGCCTGCCGCAGGACGCTGTACTGGAGCGGAGTCAGCTCCTGACGCCACTGCTCGTCCGGCTTGGTGACCTCGCGGGCGGTGCTGGCCTCGGTGTTGACACGGTTCTTGCGCATCCGACGGTTCCTTTCTCTCATCCGTCATCTGGTTAGACCCGTGTCCTGGCGAAACGATTGCGGCGGTCGCGGCGGCGGCGATCCCGCGCCGGCCGGGTGGCGCGAAACGGACAGTTCAGCGGGTATCGGCCCGGGCCGGGTCCACGGACGGGCCGCGGGCCGCGTGCGCCGGGCCGCCCACCCCGTGCTTGCGGCCGCGGATCCAGAGCAACGCCGCGGCGACCAGCAGCAGGAACCCCACGATGCCGACGACGATCGGCACGACGATGCCGAAGGCGTTGATGGCGCTGCTGCCGTTGTTGGCGTCGGTCACCGCCGCGGACACGCTGGCCGGCGTGAACGCATAGCTGTCGGAGAGCACCGGGAACACCGGGACCAGCTTCCCGGTGGGCAGCGCGATGCCGCCGGTCTCGGTCTCGGTCAGGCTCTCGTTGACCACCACGCCGGTGGGGGGCGCGACCCAGAACGTGGCGCTGTTCTGGTAGGCGTAACCGAGCGGAACCGACGTCGCGCCGGGAAAGTCCTTCGCCAGGCTCGCGACCAGGCTGGCCGGGACCAGCCCGGCCTTGACGGCGCTCTGGAGCAGGCTCACCGGCAGCGAGGTCGGAAGGCTCGCCAGCAGCTGCGGATTCCTGACCGGCGAGAGCGGGACGGTTGCCTGGTAGACGTTGGTGTTGATGCCGCCCTGCGGCTGCTGCCTGACGTACCTCAGCGGGACGGCGGTCTCGGTCTGCGGGACCCATCCGGTGTAGTTCTGCCGCTTGGCCCCGATCGGCCAGTTGAACGTCTGCCCGGTGGCCTTGGTGATGCGCCAGTCGCTGGGGTGGGGCGCCGTCGCCTGGAACGTGGTGCGGCTGATCGCGTAGTTCGAGCTGATCGCGCCGATCCGCCGGCCCGCGACCGTCACCGTGGTCGCGTCGCGGACCAGGGCCGTGTTCCCGGCCGTCTGCTGCACGGTGACCTGGCGGCGCAGCGTCTCCGGCACCCCGGTGATGATCGCGCCGGACAGGTTGCCGCTGCTCAGCGCGGCCGGGTTCAGCAGGGTCCGGACCGTTCCGCTGTAGTTACGCACGACGTTCGTGTTGCCCTGCAGGCGCGCCACGTACGTGGGCGTGATCCAGAACGCGAGCAGGAACGAGGCGGCCACGAGGATCACCCCGACGACACCGCTGGCGATCGCGATCTTGCGCATGGCTGCCCCCCGCTCCGGGTGCGCCGGGCAGGCTCCTGCGTCGGCCTGGCTGACGCGGCGCGTCCCGATTCCTTCACCCTGGCCAGCCGCGGGCCCGGCCACATCACCCGCCGCAGGTGATCCCGCGTGGGCCGCCCGCCGGCGTCGCCATTCCCGGTAGCGGAAAACGGCCTGCGGCAGGCAGTCTGGGCGGAGCCCGACACACTCCTTGGGAGCGCCATGACCGTCACCGCCAGCAGCCGCGCCGACTTCGATCTCGACGAGAAGTACCGCGTCACCGACGGCGGGATACTCCTGACCGGCGTGCAGGCGCTGGCCCGGGTGGTATTCGACCAGATCCGCGCCGACCGGCGCCGGGGCCTGACCATCGCTGCCTTCGTGAGCGGCTACCCCGGGTCGCCGCTGGGCGGATTCGACCAGACCCTGGCCCGCACCGGCGCGCTGCTGGCCGAGCACGACGTGCACCTGGTCCCGGGGGTGAACGAGGACCTGGCCGCGACCGCGGTGTGGGGCAGCCAGCAGGACAACCTCGCGCCGCTGAAGGCCCGCGACGGCGTCATCGGGATGTGGTACGGCAAGGCGCCGGGCGCCGACCGCTGCGGGGACGTGTTCCGTCACGCCAACCTGCACGGGGTCGGAACCAACGGCGGCGTCATCTGCGCGGTCGGCGACGACCCGCAGGCGAAGTCGTCCACGCTGCCGAGCGCCAGCGAGGTGGCCCTCTACGACGCCGGGATGCCGCTGCTGGTCCCCGGCACTGCCCAGGAGGTGCTCGATCTCGGCCGCCACGGGTACGAGCTGTCGCGTTACTCCGGCTGCTGGACCGGCCTGAAGATCGTCACGTCGGTGGCCGACGGCTTCGGCTCGGCCGAGGTCGGCGCGGACCGGATCACCCCGGTCCGTCCCGACCTGTCGTTCGACGGCGCGCCGTGGCGGTACGCGCAGCGGCCCACGTTCTTCCTGCCGCACACGATCGAGCTCGAGGCCGAGCTCTACGAGCGCCGCCACGCGGCGGCCCTGG
>JASHUI010000353.1:0-2700 GCA_030040095.1 Streptosporangiaceae bacterium
CCTGAGCCCGGGCCGTCCGCCCCTCCTGCGGCTTCTGCTCCGGGCCGGCCGGGCGCCGGACCCGGACCCCGGCGGCCGCGCGCTCGAAGAGCAGCGCGCCGTCGCCCAGCGTCAGCTCGATGTCCTGGCCCAGCGGCACCTTGACCGCCGCGTCATGCCGCCACCGCGCCAGCGGGTCCCCCCAGGCCTCCACCTCGAAGTGCCACAGGCCCGCCGAGGTGACGGTCACCTCGGCGCCGTACCTGTCGGTGCCCGGCTCCAGTTCGCGCATCGGCACCAGAGGGTGGCGATGGCCATCTGGGCCGCGCAGCACGACGCCCGCTCCGAGCATCTCGTGCCCCTCGCGGAACACCGTGGCGCTGACCTCGAAGGATTCGCCGGGGACGGCCTTGGCGGGGCGCCTGCCCGCGGCGAGGACTGGCTGTACGTCGACGATGGGGATCCGGCCGATCACCTAGCAAAGCTACCCGCCCTGGCTCAGCTCATGCGATGCGCCCGCGCCGCGGGCGCCTCAAGGTCAGACCGGTGCCGGGCACCTATTAGGGTCGCTCAGCGTGAGAGCTATCCGCCGCTTTACGATCCGGCCGCTGCTGCCCGAGCCGCTCGCGCCTCTGCGCGGGCTGATGCTGAATCTGCGCTGGTCATGGCATCCCGAGACGCTCGACCTTTTCGCGGCGATCGATCCGGACGGATGGGAACGGGTGGGCCGCGACCCGGTTCCGCTGCTGGCCGAGGTCCCTCCGGAGCGGCTGGCCAGCCTGGCGGCCGACCGCCGGTTCCTGCGGCGGCTCTCAGATGCCGTCGACGAGCTGCGCGAGTACACGACCGGCCCGCGCTGGTACCAGAACGAGCCGGCCCTGGCCGGGGCGCCGGCCGGGGTGGCCTACTTCTCGCCCGAGTACGGGATCACCGCGGCGCTGCCGCAATACTCGGGTGGCCTGGGGATCCTGGCGGGCGATCACCTCAAGGCCGGCAGCGATCTCGGCGTGCCGCTGGTCGGCGTGGGCCTGCTCTACCGGCACGGCTACTTCACCCAGTCGCTGTCGGCGGAGGGCTGGCAGGCCGAGCGCTACCCGGCGAACGACCCGAACGGCCTGCCGCTGACCCTGCTCCGCGAGGGCGGGCTGGGCGGGGCGCAAGACGGCATGGCGGTCCGGGTCAGCGTCGCCCTGGCCGACGGCGCGAGCGTGGCGGCGCAGATCTGGATCGCGCAGGTCGGCCGGGTCCCGCTGCTGCTGCTGGACTCCTACGTGGAGGAGAACGAACCGGCGCTGCGCGAGGTCACCGACCGCCTGTATGGCGGGGGCAGCGAGCACCGGCTGCGCCAGGAGCTGCTGCTCGGCATCGGCGGGGTGCGGGCGGTCCGGGCGTTCTGCGCGATCACCTCCTATCCCGAGCCCGAGGTGTTCCACACCAACGAGGGCCACGCGGGCTTCCTCGGCCTCGAGCGCATCCGCGAGTACCTCGGCCAGGGCCTGAGCTTCGACGACGCGCTCGAGATGTGCCGGGCCGGCACGGTCTTCACCACGCACACCCCCGTCCCCGCGGGGATCGACCGGTTCAGCCGGGATCTGGTGGCTCGCCAGTTCGAGGCCGCCGCCGAGCCGTCCCTGCCGGCCGGCCGGGTCCTGGCGCTGGGCGCCGAGACCTTCCCCGGCGGGGACCCCGAGGTCTTCAACATGGCCGTCATGGGGATGCGCCTGGCCCAGCGCGTCAACGGCGTGAGCATCCTGCACGGCCGCGTCAGCAGGCAGATGTTCACCGGCCTCTGGCCGGGCTTCGACACCGCGGAGGTGCCGATCGGCTCGGTCACCAACGGGGTGCACGGGCCCACCTGGGTCGCCCGCGAGATCATCGGCCTGGCCCAGGCCGGCCAGTCCCAGGAGTTCACCGAGGACGGCGCGCTCTGGGAGCGGGCGGCGGCCGACCCGGCGGCCATCTTCCTGGTCCGCAGGCTGCTGCGGGCCCGGCTGGTCCGGCAGACCCGGCAGCGGCTTCGCGCCTCCTGGATCCAGCGCGGTGCCTCCGAGGCCGAGCTGACCTGGATCGAGGACGTGCTGGACGAGAACGTGCTGACGATAGGCTTCGCCCGCCGGGTGCCGTCCTACAAGCGGCTGACGATGATGCTGCACGATCCCGAGCGGTTCACCGCGCTCCTGCTCGACCCGGAGCGCCCGCTGCAGGTCGTGATCGCCGGCAAGGCCCATCCGGCCGACGACGGCGGCAAGCTGATGATCCAGCAGATGGTCCGCTTCGCCGACGACCCCCGGGTGCGGCACCGCATCGTGTTCCTGCCCGACTACGACATGGCGCTGGCACGGACCCTGGTCCAGGGCTGCGACGTCTGGCTGAACAACCCGCTCCGCCCGCTCGAGGCCTGCGGCACGTCGGGGATGAAGGCCGCGATGAACGGAGCGCTCAACCTGTCGATCCTTGACGGCTGGTGGGACGAGTGGTTCGACGGCCACAACGGCTGGGCCATCCCGTCCGCCGACGGCGTTTCCGACCCCGGGCGCAGGGACGAGGTCGAGGCGGCCGCGCTGTATGACCTGCTCGGCCAGTCGGTGGCGCCGCTGTTCTATGACCGGGACGCCGACGGCCTGCCGCGCCGGTGGCTGGAGATGGTCGCGCACACGCTGGCGACCCTGGGCCCGCGGGCGCAGGCGACCAGGATGGTCCGCGACTACGTGACCTCGATGT
>JASHUI010000354.1:0-5917 GCA_030040095.1 Streptosporangiaceae bacterium
GGTCCCGCTGGCGCTGGCCGCCGCCGGCCGGCTGGCCGCCGCCGGCGTGTCCGTCGAGGTGATCGACCTGCGCTGCCTGGTGCCGCTGGACATGGCCGCGGTCCTGGAGTCGGTCGGCAAGACGTCCCGGCTTGTCATCGTGGAGGAGAACCCCTACCAGGGCGGATGGGGCGGCACCGTCGCCTCGATCGTGGCCGACGAGGGCTTCGAGCTGCTGGACGCGCCGGTCCGCCGGGTGGCCGCCGCGTGCGTGCCGCTGCCGTTCGCCGACGTGCTGGAACGGCAGGTCATCCCTACCGTGGAGACGGTGACCGCGGCGGTCTCCGCGCTGGTCGCCTACTGATCCGCTGAGCCGCCCGGACGCCTTCCCCGGCGCGGTCCCGGCGCCCTGACGCGTCGTGGCGCGTCCTTGCATCCCGGCGTCCCGGCGCTGCAGCCCGTGGCCCTGGCCCCGCTATCAGGCGTCACATTGTTACGCGCAGGTATCGGTACGGTCGCGAAGTGGTTCGCGACCCGGCCCCATATGGACTGGGCATGACCCCGGTCGTACCGTGATCAAAGGGGCGCCTACAGCCTATCCAGCATGCCGAAGCGCCAACGCCCCGCGTTTTCGCATGCCAGAGTGAAGTACCAGGTCCCGAGAGAAGGAGCCGCGGGCATGGGGCCCTCCCCCCAGCATCAACGACGATGCGCGCCGAGGCCTCGCAGGCGCTGGCTGGCGGCGGACTGGCTCCCCGCCGGTGAGGAGCTGTTCCTGAGTGGCACGGCCGCCAACTCGGGCGGGTACAGTGACTCGATCACTGACTCGCGTATCAACCAGACGCTGGTCAGCAATAACATGCAGACGATGTATACCCGGGGGAACTTCCTGCCGGCGCAGCTCCCCATGATCTGGCAGCCACAGGCGGACCACCAACGGAACGAGATTTCCAACAACCTCAAAGGGGTCTACCCGCTGAGCCCCACCCTCAGCATCAGCCCCGAGAACTGGTATTTCGTGAAGTAGCACTACTGGCAGGTCGCTGCGTCCCGCTACTTGCCATGCCCCGCGGGCGTGTCCGGACGGTCGGCCCGGCACCCCCCTGCAAGGGCTACCCGGAAGGGGGAATCTTGATCATCTTCATGATCCGCAGAGTGCTGCAGGCGCTGGTGGTGCTGCTGCTGGTGACCATGATCACGTTCGCACTGCTGCGCCTGATTCCGGGTAACCCGGCGATCGCGGTCATGGGGCCGAGCGCGTACCGCAACCCCGCGGCGATCGCGCAGTTTGACCGGGTTTACGGGTTCAACCGGCCCTGGTACGCGCAGTACTGGCTGTGGCTCGACCATCTACTGCATTTCAACCTGGGGTATTCGTGGAAGCTGAACCAGAGCGTGGCTTCGCTGCTCAGTAACCACCTGCCGAAGACCGTCTTCCTGGTCGGGATCTCCATCATCCTGGCGCTGCTGATCGCCGTCCCCATCGGGGTCATACAGGCGGTGCGGCGAAACAAGATCGTGGATCATTTCTTCAACGGGTTTTCCACCATCTTCTACGCCATGCCGGCCTTTCTCCTGGGCATCCTGCTGATCTTGGTCTTCGCGATCAAGTTCCCGATCTTCCCGCCGGAGGGCCCGCAGGGCGAGAGCGTGGGCGTCCTGTTCACGAGCTTCAACGCCCTGATCCTGCCGATCGTGTCGCTCACCTTGATCACGATCGCCCTGTTCTCCCGGTACATGCGGTCGTCCGTCCTGGACAACCTGACCGAGGACTACGTGCGGACGGCGAAGGCGAAGGGGGCCAGTGAGCGGCGGGTGCTGCTGCGGCACGTGCTGCGGAATTCGCTGATCCCGATCGCCACGCTGCTGGGCCTGCTGCTGCCGGCGCTGTTCGCCGGGGCGCTGATCACCGAGTCGGTGTTCAACTACCCGGGCATGGGCTACCTGTTCTACCAGTCGGCGCTGAACCAGGACTATCCGGTACTGCTGGGGATCACGGTGGTGGTCGCCCTGGCCACGGTGCTGGGGTCGCTGCTGGCCGATATCGCCTATGCGGTCCTCGACCCGCGTGTGAGGTATGTGAGCCAATGAGCCTGAACAGTCTTCCGCCCGAGCCGGTCCCGGCCGACGTCACGGCAGGCGGGCTGGCCACGGTCATACCGCAGGAAGAAGCGGCAGTCGCCGCCGGAATGCTGCCCTCGGGCAAGCCGCGCAGCACCTTCCGCCGCGGGCTCGAGGTGTTCCTGGAGAACAAGCTCGCGGTCACCGGGGTCTGCATCTTCGGGTTCATGCTGCTGTTCTGCTTCGTGGGCCCGCTGGTGTACCACACCAACCAGCTGACGGTGAACTTCGCGAACGAGGAGCTTGCGCCCAGCGCGGCCCACCCGCTCGGCACCGACGCCAGCGGGTTCGACGTGCTCGGCCGGCTGATGGTGGCCGGGCAGGTGTCGCTCGAGGTCGGCATCGCGGCCGCGCTGCTGGCCACGGTCGTGGGCGTGCTCTGGGGAGCGGTGGCCGGCTACGTCGGCGGGTTCGTGGACTCGTTCATGATGCGCCTCGTGGACGCCATGCTGTCCATCCCGACCCTGTTCCTCGCCCTCGTGGTGGTGTCGATGATCACCCCGAGCAAGCCGGTCCTGATCCTGGTGATCGCGCTGACCTCGTGGCTGACCACCTCCCGCCTGGTCCGCGGCGAGGCGCTGAGCCTGCGCACCCGGGACTACGTGCAGGCGATGAAGGTGATGGGCGGCGGCGGGACCCGTGCGGTGCTGCGGCATATCGCGCCCAACGCGGTCGGAACGATCATGGTGAACGCGACGTTCCAGGTGGCGGACGCGATCGCTCTGATCGTGGCGCTCAGCTACCTGGGGCTGGGGATCCGCCCGCCGCAGACCGACTGGGGCCAGATGCTGTCCGACGGCGTCCAGTACGTCTACGACGGCTACTGGTGGCTGATCATCCCGGCCGGATTCTGCATCGTGATCGTGATCGCAGCGGCCATCTTCGTCGGCGAGGGACTGCGCGACGCGGTGGAGGTCCGGCTGCAACGCCGCTGACCGGGCGATCCCGGCGGCCGGGCGCCCAGCCCCGCGGCCGGTCATCCGGACCGGAGGGATTCACATAGATCATGGAACTCGCGAGGACACATGGCACCGCTGCTATCGATTGAAGACCTGCGCACCGAGATCAGGTTGCGCAGCGCGACCGTGCACGCGCTCGAGGGCGTCAGCCTGACCGTGGAAGCAGGCGAATGCCTGGGGATCGTGGGCGAGTCCGGCTGCGGCAAGACGATGACCGCGCTCTCGATCATGCAGCTGCTGCCCCCTGGCGGGCACATCGTCGGAGGCAAGATCACGCTGTCCGGGCACGAGATCTCGTCGCTGAGCGACGACGGGATGCGGCACGTGCGCGGCAACGAGGTCGGGATGATCTTCCAGGACCCGATGACGTCGCTGAACCCGACGATGACGATCGGCGACCAGATCGCCGAGACCGTGCTGCTGCACCGCGGCGCCGACGCGAAGACCGCGCGGGCCCGGGCCATCGAGGTGCTGGGCCTGGTCGGAATGCCCCGGCCGGCCGAGCGCGTGTCGAACTACCCGCACCAGCTCTCCGGCGGCATGCGGCAGCGCGTCATGATCGCCATGGCGCTGGCCTGTGAGCCGAAGCTGCTGATCGCGGACGAGCCGACCACCGCCCTGGACGTGACGATCCAGAAGCAGATCCTGGAGCTGATCGACGACCTGCGCCAGCGGCTGGGCATGGCCGTGATCCTGGTCACGCACGACCTGGGCGTGATCGCGGGCCGCGCGGACCGGGCCGCGGTGATGTACGCCGGCAAGGTAGTGGAGACCACCAGCACGGCGCGGCTGTTCGCCAACCCGCGGCACCCGTATACCGAGGCGCTGTTCGGCGCACTCCCGGAAAAGGCGGCCGACCAGACCGAGCGGCTGTACTCCATCCCGGGCATGCCGCCGGACCTGACCGCGCCGCCGCCCGGGTGCCGGTTCGCGGCCCGGTGCCGGTACGTCCAGGACTCCTGCCGGCAGATCGAGCCGGAACTCGAGGGCGACACCTGGGACCACGCGTTCCGGTGCTTCTTCCCGGTGGGCAAGGCCGGGGACGACGACGTCACCCCGCAGCACGCGGCCGCCTCGGTCCGCGAGCGCCAGGACCGGGCGGACGCCCGGGCGCAGGACGGTCATGTGCTGCTGCGCATCGACCGGCTGGTCAAGAACTTCTCGGTCACCGCGGGCGCGGTGCTGCAGCGCAAGGTGGGCGAGGTGTCCGCGGTCGCCGACGTGAGCTTCGCGATCCGGCCCGGGGCCACGTTCGGTCTGGTCGGCGAGTCCGGCTGCGGCAAGACCACGATCGGGCGGCTGATCGCCGGCCTGGAGAAGGCCACCGCCGGCTCGATCGTCCTGGAGGGCGAGGATCTGACCGCGCTGAGCAAGCGGGAGCGGCGCCGCCGCTCGCCCAAGGTGCAGCTGATGTTCCAGGACTCCTATGCCTCGATGGACCCGCGGATGCGGGTCGGCCCGATCCTGCGCGAGCCGCTGGCCATCCAGCGTGTGGGCTCGCGGTCCGACCAGCACCAGAAGATCGCCGCGATCCTGGACGAGGTCGGGCTCCCTCGTGCCGCCGTCGACCGCTACCCGCACGAGTTCTCCGGCGGGCAGCGCCAGCGCCTCGGCCTGGCCCGGGCGCTGATCTTGCAGCCCAAGCTGGTCGTCGCCGACGAACCGGTCTCGGCCCTCGACGTGTCGATCCAGGCGCAGATCCTCAACCTCATGCTCGACCTGCAGCGGGATCTGGGCCTGACCTACCTGTTCATCTCGCACGACCTGTCGGTGGTGCGGTACCTGTCCGAGAACATCGGCGTGATGTACCTGGGCAAGCTGGTGGAGACCGGTCCTGCCGACGACGTCTACTTCCGGCCCGTCCACCCTTATACGCGGGGCCTCATCGACACCGTCCCGGTGGCCGATCCGGCGGTCGCGCGCAGGAGGGAGGCCGAGGGCGTCAGGGGCGAGCTGCCCTCGGCCATCAACCCGCCGTCGGGATGCCGGTTCCGCACCCGGTGCCCGCGGGCTCAGGAGCTCTGCGCCCAGCAGGAGCCGCCGCTGCGGCCGTTCGCGGCCAACGGCCACTTGGCGGCCTGCCATTTCCCGCTGCGCGAGCCGGAGGGGGTCACCCTGACCACCGCCGCCTCGTAACCGGGCAACCGCGCCGCTGGTCGGGTGAGCCTCCTCGCGGGGACGGCGCGGTTGTGGCATCATGGCGGCTCGAATGAATGTTCGGTGCCTCCGCCCGCGGCGCCCGCTCCATGATCCGAGAGGGGAAACCGGCGTGCCTGAGCTGACCTGCCTGGAGATCTGCGCTGGCGCCGGCGGCCAGTCGCTCGGCCTCGAGCAGGCGGGGTTCGCGCACGTCGCGGCGGTGGAGATCGATCCCGACGCCTGCGCGACGCTGCGGCTGAACTGGCCGGACTGGGACGTGCAGCAGCTGGACGTGCACCACTTCAAGGGCATCGACCACCGTGGCGTGGACCTGCTGGCCGGCGGTGTGCCGTGCCCTCCGTTCTCGATCGCGGGCAGGCAGCTCGGCGCGGATGACGAGCGTGACCTGTTCCCGCAGGCGCTGCGCCTGGTCGAGGAGACCGAGCCCGCCGCGGTCATGCTGGAGAACGTGCGCGGCCTGGCCACCGCGCGGTTCGCCCGGTACCGGGAGCAGGTACTGGCCCGCCTGCACGAGTTCGGCTACCGGACCCAGTGGCAGGTGCTGAACGCCAGCGAGTTCGGGGTGCCGCAGCTGCGCCCGCGGTTCATCCTGGTGGCGATGCGGCCCGACGTGGCGGAGCACTTCGAGTGGCCGACCCCGGTCGGGACGCCGCCCACCGTCGGCGAGACCCTCCGCGACCTCATGGCGGCACGCGGCT
>JASHUI010000046.1:0-5497 GCA_030040095.1 Streptosporangiaceae bacterium
TGCCGCCGCGCAGCACCTGGTGGAACGCGGCGATGTCGCTGGCGACGATCGGCACGCCGGCCGCCATCGCCTCGGCGGTGACGATGCCGAAGGACTCACCGCCGGTGTTCGGCGAGCAGAAGATGTCGACCGAGTGCAGGACGCGGACCTTGTCCTCTTCGGTGACCTCGCCGAGGAACAGCGCCCGGTTGCGGATGTCCGGCGGCAGCTTGTGGCTCTGCTCGTCGTCGTCCCCCGGGCCCGCGATGAGCAGCCGCAGGC
Organism: Streptosporangiaceae bacterium; assembly: GCA_030040095.1. GTDB lineage: Bacteria > Actinomycetota > Actinomycetes > Streptosporangiales > Streptosporangiaceae > JASHPR01. Next base: position 262 of record JASHUI010000046.1, read on the forward strand.
CCGGGCGCTCGGGGGCGAGGATCTCGAAGGCCTTCAGCAGCACCGACAGGCCCTTGCGGGGCTCGTCCATCCGGCCCAGGAAGCCGAGCGCGCCGCCCGGGCCCGGCCACCCCGGCAGCGGGTCGGCCTTCTCGTACTTGCGCACCGGCACCCCGTTCGGGATCAGCACCGCGTCCCCGCCGAAGTGCTCGACCAGGGTGGTGCGGGCCGCCTCGGACACCGCGATCCGGCCGCTGATCTTCTCCAGCGCCGACTGCAGGATCGGCCCCGCGGCGTGCATCGCGCGCGAGCGCGGGATCGCCGTGTGCACCGTGGCCACGATCGGTCCGTCCGCCACCCAGCAGGCCAGCAGCGACAGGCTCGGCGCGGCCGGCTCGTGCACGTGCAGCACGTCGAAGTTGCCGTCCCTGAGCCAGCGCCGCACCCGGCTCGCGGACAGGAAGCCGAACGCCAGACGGGCCACGGACCCGTTGTAGGGCACCGGTACCGCCCGCCCGGCCGGGATCACGTAGCCGGGCAGCGGGGCGTCCTCGTCGGCCGGCGAGATCACCGAGACCTGGTGACCCAGGTCGATCAGTGCGTCGGCCAGGCCCCGGATGTGCTCCTGCACGCCGCCAGGCACGTCCCAGGTGTACGGGCAGACCAGGCCGACCTTCACGCCGGGCCCGCTCGCTCGGCGGCCTCCGCGGCGGCGGCCTTCGCATCGGCGGCGGCCAGCCGGCCGGCGTCGAGGTCGGCTACGAACACCCGCTGCAGCATGTGCCAGTCCGCCGGGTGCGCCCGGATGGCGGACTCGAACGAGCGCGCGAGCGCCTGCGTCATCTGCGCCTCTTTCTGCTTCCGGTCTCCCTCCGCGGGCACCGGGATCTCGTCATCGACGTAAATTCCCCAGCGATCGCCCTCATACCACAAGATCGCCGGGTAGAGCGCGGCCCCGGTTCGTGCGGCCAGCGCCGCCGAGCCGCCCATCATGCGTGCCTTCTCGCCGAAGAAATCGACCTCGATGCCGTTCCCGGTGACGTCGCGGTCGGCGAGCAGGCAGACCAGCTTCCCGGACCGCAGCCGCTCGGCCAGGATCCCGAACGCCCGCACCGATCCGCCGCTGGCGGGCAGCACCTCCATGCCGAGCCCCTCGCGGAACGCCACGAATTTGTCGTAGAGCGCCTCCGGCTTCAGCCGTTCCACCACGGTGGTGAACGGGGCGCCCTGGGCGATGATGAAGGCGGCCGCGTGGTCCCAGTTGCCCATGTGCGAGAGCGCGAAGATCACCCCGCGGCCCCGGGTCAGCCAGTCGAGCGCCTCCTGCAGGCGCCCGACGACGTAGCTGTCCCCGACCACGCGCTCGGTCGGGGTCACCGGGAGCCGGAACACCTCGAGCCAGTACCGGGCGTAGGAGCGCATCGACTCGCGGGACAGGGCGCGCAGCTCAGCCCCGGTGGCGTCCGGGCCGATGACCCGGCGCAGGTTGCCCTCGAGTACCTGGATCGCCGGGCCCTGGCGCCGCCAGGCGATGTCGGCCACGAACTCGAACGCCCGCCTGCCCCAGGACTCGGGCAGCCGGCACACCACCGACCAGCCCAGACCGTATCCCGCCGCGATCAGCCGGTCCTTCATTCCGGGCATTCGCCACCTCCCGCCGCGGCGGCCGCGCCGCGGTGCACGGCCAGGACCCGCTGCCCGAACGTGAACGTGCTCGCCGCGGCCAGCAGCCAAAGACCGATGGCGAGGACATACGGTACGCCGAGCCCGGACAGGCCCGAGGCCACAAGCGCGACCAGCATGCGCTCCGAGCGCTCGGCCAGGCCCACGTCGCAGCGCAGCCCCAGGCCCTCGGCGCGCGCCTTCGCGTACGACACCAGTGCCCCGCTGACCAGGCAGTACACCGCCACTGCGGCCAGCAGCCTGCTGTGCCCGCCGAGCACGAACCAGGCCGCGAGCCCGGCGAAGACCGCCGCGTCGGCCACCCGGTCCAGCGTGGAATCCAGGAAAGCTCCGAAGGTGCCGGTCGTCCCCTTGACCCGGGCCAGGGCCCCGTCCAGCATGTCGGCCATAACGAAAAACCAGCAGACCAAAGTCCCGGCGAACAGGTGACCGGTCGGGAACAGCGCGAGCGCCCCGGCGGCCACGCCGACGGTGCCCGTGATCGTGATCGCGTTGGGCGTAATCGGGGTGTGCGCGAGCGCGTTCGCCACCGGTGCCGTCAGCCGGGCAAAAACGGGGCGCAAGGTATTGAGCATGGCCGTCTGATCCTACTGGTGAGCCGGATTCAGACGGTTCCTGGCGCCCGCGGCCGGGCGGCGACAGCGCGGGCGATTCTGGCACAGGGCTTGTGATCCGCAACCGGCAGGTAAAGGCTGGTCGTGCAGCAGCCGAACACAGATATCCAGGAGGCGATCGGATGGCGGAGAAGGCGGGCACATCTGGAGCCGCGGGCAGGGCACCCGTGGCCGACCAGCCCGAAAACGTGCGCAACGTTGTGCTTGTCGGCCACTCCGGCGCGGGGAAGACGACCCTGGTCGAGGCCCTGCTCGTCAGCACGGGGACGATCCAGCGCGCCGGGCGGGTGGAGGAGGGGACGACCGTCAGCGACTTCGACGAGGTCGAGGTCAGGCAGCAGCGGTCGGTCAACCTGACCTTGGCGCCGCTGATGCACGGCGGGATCAAGGTGAACCTGCTGGACACGCCCGGCTACGCCGACTTCACGGGGGACCTGCGGGCCGGCCTGCGGGCCGCGGACGCGGCCCTGTTCGCGGTCTCGGCCGCGGACGGCGTCGACGGCCTGACCAGGATGCTCTGGGAGGAGTGCGCCGCCGTCGGCACGCCGCGGGCCGTCGTCATCACCAAGATCGACCACCAGCGCGGCGACTTCGGCGAGGCGCTGGCCGCGTGCCGGGAGGCGTTCGGCGACTCGGTCGCCCCGCTGTACCTGCCGGTGACCGACGGCCAGGGCGGCGTCCGCGGACTGATCGGGCTGCTGTCCGAGCGCTTCTTCGACTACTCCGGCGGCTCCCGCGTGGAGCGCGACCCCGACCCGGCGGACGCCGACCGGGTCGAGGAGGCGCGCAGCGCGCTGATCGAGGCGATCATCCAGGAGAGCGAGGACGAGAGCCTCATGGACCGGTACCTGTCCGGAGAGGCGATCGACGCCAAGGTGCTCATCGAGGACCTGGAGAAGGCGGTCGCGCAGGGCAGCTTCTACCCGGTCCTTGCCGCTTCGGCGCCGCACGGCATCGGCATGACCGAACTGCTCGAGGTGATAACCCAGGCGTTCCCGTCCCCGTCCGAGCACCCGCTGCCCGCCGTGACCACGCCGGACGGCCAGTCGGTGAGCGGCCTGAGTTCCGACCCGCGCGGCCGGCTGCTGGCCGAGGTCGTGAAGACCACCTCGGACCCGTACGTCGGCCGGATCAGCCTGGTCCGGGTGTTCTCGGGCACGCTGCGGCCGGACGCCACCGTGCACGTGTCCGGGCACGGCCGGGCCGGGCGCGGCCATGCCGACCACGACCAGGACGAACGAGTGGGCGCCCTGACCTCGCCGCTCGGCAAGCAGCAGCGCACGATCTCGCAGTGCGTGGCCGGGGACATCTGCGCCGTGGCCAAGCTGGCCACCGCGGAGACCGGCGACACCCTGTCGGACAAGGAGAACCCGCTGCTGATGGAGCCGTGGCCCAGCCCGGAGCCGCTGCTGCCGGTGGCCATCACCGCCAAGTCCAAGGCGGACGAGGACAAGATGTCCCAGGCGCTGAGCCGGCTGGTGGCCGAGGACCCGACGCTGCGCCTCGAGATGAACTCCGAAACCCGCCAGCTGGTGCTATGGACCATGGGCGAGGCCCACGTCGACCTGCTGCTCGACCGGCTGTCGAGCCGCTACGGGGTGGCCGTGGAGACCACCGAGCTGCGAGTGCCGCTGCGGGAGACGGTGGCGGCCAAGGCCCAGGGGCTGGGCCGGAACGTCAAGCAGACCGGCGGCCACGGCGAGTTCGGGATCGTCCACCTGGAGGTCGAGCCGGTGCCGTCCGGCGGGGGCCTCGATTTCGTCGACAAGATCGTCGGCGGCGTGGTGCCGCGGCAGTTCATCCCGTCGGTGGAGAAGGGCGTCCGGGCCCAGATGGAGCAGGGCGTGCTGGCCGGCTACCCGATGGTCGACATCCGGGTCACCCTGTTCGACGGCAAGGCGCACTCGGTGGATTCCTCCGACATGGCGTTCCAGAAGGCCGGCCGGGCCGGCCTGCGGGACGCTGCGGAAAAGGCCGGGGTGCTGATGCTGGAGCCGGTCGACGAGGTGTCCGTGCTGGTCCCGGACGCCTACGTGGGCGCGGTCATGTCCGACCTTTCCTCGCGCCGCGGCCGGGTGCTCGGCACCGAGCCGGTCCCCGGGGGCCGCACGCTGGTCAAGGCCGAGGTGCCGGAGCTGGAGATCACCCGCTACGCGATCGACCTGCGGTCCATGTCGCAGGGCACCGGCTCGTTCACTCGCTCTTACCTGCGCTACGAGCCGCTGCCCCCGCACCTGGCGGACAAGGTGGTGAGCGCCTCTAAGGAGGGCTAGGTCAGCGGCCGGGCCACGCCTCGGCGAGCATCGCGCGCGTGTCGGCCAGAAGCTGGGGCAGCACCCGGGTCTGGCCGACCACGGGCATGAAGTTGGTGTCGCCGCCCCATCGCGGCACCACGTGCTGGTGCAGATGCGCCGCGATGCCCGCTCCGGCCACCCCGCCCATGTTCATGCCGATGTTGAAGCCCTGGGCGCCCGAGACCGTCCGCAGCGCGGTCATGGCCAGTTTGGTGTGACGGCCGAGTTCCGCCGTCTCCGGCAGGTCAAGGTCGGTGTAGTCGGCGACGTGCCGGTACGGGACCACCATCAGGTGGCCGGCGTTGTACGGGTACAGGTTGAGCACCGTGTAGACCAGGTCCCCGCGGGCCACGATCAGGCCGTCCTCATCGGACAACTTGGGGATGCGGCAGAACGGGCAGCCGTCGCCGCCGTCGGTTCCCTCCGGCTTGCCCTCCCCCTTGATGTAGGCCATCCGGTGTGGCATCCACAGCCGCTGGAACGCGTCCGGGATCCCTACTCCGTCCTGGGGTGCGTGCGCGGCGGCTTGTGGCATGGATGCAGCATAGGGGGCGCCGCCGCCGCCTCGGCCGGGCCACCGTGCGCGGGCCGCCACGGGGAAGCCGAACGCCAGCGCGGGCGCGGGTAGGCGGCGCGCCCCGGGAGCGGTAACGGCTTGCCCGTCGC
>JASHUI010000355.1:0-3492 GCA_030040095.1 Streptosporangiaceae bacterium
CGGCTGCCCCCGCCGCCCGGCCGTCCCTCCGCTCCGCCCGCGGCCGCTTCGCCGTCCGGGGCCCCGTCGTCGGCCTTCGGCCGAGTTTGTGTGCGCTAAGTGCTGTTGGAGCAGCATTTAGCGCACACACTGTCGAGTGCCGCGCCAAGTGGTGCCGGCCGCGTTCCACGTCGGGCCAACGGCGTGGAAGGGCCGTCCACGCGGCTGTTTCAGCGGCGATGGCGCCATTCACGCTAAATCGGGCGCGCCCGATGGGGCGTGGTTTGCGCGCCCCATCGGTAACGCCGCCCGCCGGCGGGGCACCTTGATACCGTTCCGTATTGGTATGCGGCATTGGCGGCGGGCGGTTCTGGTCGGCCGCTGGCGAGACTGGAGTGCGGCGGTGGGGTCACCTGAGGACGGCGCGAGCCTTGCTCCCATCGTGTTCGCGCCCGCGCGCCCGGATATACGTCCCGGACACGAGACCGACGTGATCTTCGAGGTGCACGAGACCGGCGACGGCGGCCGCGCCCTGCCGGTGTTCACGACGGTCGAGCGGCTGGTGGCGGCGCTCGGCCCGAACCAGCCGTGGGTCGCGCTTCCGCTGGCGAACGTCCAGCGCATCATGGGCGCCGCTGGCGTGGACAAGGTCGCGCTCGATCCCGAGGGCCAGCCCGGCGGCTGGCAGTGGCAGGAGAGCGATCTCGAGGCCCTCAAGGCCGCGGAACGGAGGCCGTGATGCTGCTCGAAGACGGCGGAGGCGGCTCCGGCGCAGGCGACGGCTTCCAGGTCGTCATGGCCGACCTGGTCGACGCGGCGGCCACCTTCAAGTCCGAGGCGACCGCGTTCAGGGCGATCATGCCGGACAACGGCCCGCCCTGCCCGGACGGCGGCGACGCGGCGTTCGATCAGAACCTGCAGGTCGTGGTCGAGATGATTGGCACGCTGCACCTGCAGGCGGCCGGCGTCATGGAAGACGATTCGGCCAAGCTGACCAAGGCTCACGCCAACTACGCCAACACCGACGAAAGCCTGGCCCGGCTCTGCAGCCAGATCATCTCCCCGGACAAGATCAACTAAAGGAGACGCCGTGGCCCCCACCGGCACGCTGCCGTCGACGGCCCTGGGCACGCTGGCGCCGTTCTCCTACGACTGGGTGGGCGGCGATATCCACGGTCTCGCCGCGTTCGCGCGCACGCTCTACGGCTACGTCCCGCGATTCGAGGACGTGGTCACCGCCCTGGACAAGAAGGTGGGCCAGATCGTCGGCGACGCGGGCTGGGAGGGCTCGGCAGCATCGGCGTTCACCTCCAACTGGGAGATGGTCTCGGCCGAGGTCAACGCCGTCGGGCTGGTGATCATTCAGACCGGGAGCATCGTCGACCAGCTGGCCGTGGAACTGTCCAAGATCGAGAACGCGCTGGAAATGGCCGCGGACGAGACCGCCGCGCACGGCGTGCAAATCGGTGGCAACGGCCAGCCGCCGCAGGCCTGCTACGCCGACCGGACCCGGGAACAATGGGCGGAAGGCTACGCGTCGTTCTATCAGCAGTGCATCGCGGTGGCCAACGACGCCCGGGTCCAGGCCGCCGGCGCATTGCATAGCGTCTTCACCGCGATCACGTCGGGCACGCCCGGCAAGGGCGACGGCCACGCTGGTTCCACTTCCGGAACCAAGGCCAACGAGGGCACGACGATCGGCGACCTCCTGGCGGATCTGCTGGCATCGCCCACGACCTACGCGGGTCAGGTCGCGGACAAGGTGATCGAGCTCACGGCGAAGGCCAAGGGAGCCATGTCGGCCTGGGAGGCCGCGCAGAAGGCCGCCCGCCAGGCCGACGGCCGGTTCGGGAAGATGCCCGACGACGTCAAGCAGGGCCTGCGCGACGCCAAATCCAAGCTTGACTCGACCAAGGCGGACCTCGCCGAGGCCGAGGACGACGAGAGTGCCTTCAGCAAGTTCTTCGGCACGACGCTGGGAGACCTGCCCGGCTTCAGCAAGCTGGCGGACAGCCTCGACGACGGCAGCCTGCTGAGCGCGGCGCTCGACGTGCCCGTGGTCGACGTGGTGGCGGGCGGCGTGGGCACCTACTTCAACGCCCAGGCGGACATCCACAAGGGTGTGCCCGCCTGGGCCGCCTACCCGCTGGAGGCCGGTGCCACCGTGGCCGCCATCGCCGCGGGAACCGCGGTGGCCGGCGTGGTCACCGGGGCCATCACCGTTGGCGCGCCGGTGCTCGGCGTGGCGGCGGGTGTCGCGGTGGGCGCGGTGGTGGCGTACGGCGTTGGCGACTACCTTCATAACTACATCGCGGACTTCGGTCAGCAGATCCACGAACACGGCTGGGTCGGCGCCTTTACCGATTTCGGCGCGGCCGGGGTCAGCACATGGGATGACACCAAGCAGTTCGGCGAGGATATAGGCCATCTCGCGAGTGACGCCGGCGAGGGCATCTGGCACGGCATTACGTCGATCTTCTAGCCGGAGGCGCGGATGGGTTTGTTTGACCGCTCAGGAAGCAAGCTCGCGACCCGGCCGTCATTGCTGCTCACCGCGGACCCTGGCGACGCGCTGCTGGACGCGGTTCGGCGATACGACCCCGAGGTGCGTCCCTGGCATGGCCGTCTGGTGTTCTCCAACGGCGTCTTGCTCTTCGGGCCGATCGAGGTGACGGCCAAGATCCAGCAGGAGGCCGGGCTCCCGGCCGACGCATCGGTGGCCTACTACACCGGTGTGGCCGCGCAGAGCAAGAGCGAGCGCCGCGTCGAGTCGGCGAAACACGACGACGCCGAGAAGCTGCTGCACGGCCTGGCGGTGCGGCTGGGCGGGAAGACACGCCTGGCGGACTCGCCGTCCAAGCTCGCCCTGCTGGCCTCGGTATACGGCGAGCAAGCGCCGCCCCCGGACCAGGTGGTGGATGCCCTGCGGCCCTTTGGCGGCGAGCCGAGGATCGAGGATCAGGAAGAGGACACCTACAGCATTAGCGGCGACGGAACGCACTTCTACACGGCCTACTGGTCGCCACGGCTGTTCGTGAGCCGGGAGGAGCCGGCCGCGCTGGGCAAACTGCGCTCGGGCAAGCTGCACCACTGGGACCTCAACACCGGCGCCGCGGCGCAGAAGGCCTCCCGCGAGCTGTGCCTCAAGGTCGGCGAGGCCGCGCTGGCCCTCGCCGCCCTGGCGGACGGCGTCGCGATTGACATGCTCGGATTCCGGATCAGCGCCCCCGAGGACGTGCTGCTGCGCTGACCAGGCACGCCAGCCCGCCAGCGCCGATGGTGCAGTCGGCGATGACCCCGTGAGCCGACCCGGAGGCCCGGGGGGCGGGCACCATCGTGCCCGGGCGACGCGTTGGGGGCGGGGCGGGCAACGGTCAGGCCCGGGGACGCCGGGGGGCGGGCGGGCCAGGGTTGGGCTCGGCGGGGCGGAATGTCGGACGGTCGGCCTACAGTTGAAACCCTGGTGGAGTGTCCGCCGATCCTGAAGGGGGAGTCATGCGTCCGGTAACCGAC
>JASHUI010000356.1:0-19245 GCA_030040095.1 Streptosporangiaceae bacterium
CCGCCGCCAGGCCGGAGGACCGTGGCGCGCGCCCGCCGCGGTACCGGCGGGCGACCGTGGACGGCATGCTCGTCGAGCGGGACGTGGCCGTCCCGGTCCGCGGCGGCCTGACGGTCCTCGCCGACGTCTTCCGGCCCGCCGGCGGGCGGCCCGCTCCGCCGCTGATCGCCTGGAGCCCGTACGGCAAGCACGCCGAAGGCCAGCTGACCCTGCGATACCCGGACAGCGGGGTCGCGCCCGGCCAGGTGTCGCAGTACACCGCGTTCGAGTCACCGGACCCGGTGTACTGGACCGCGCGCGGCTACGCGGTGGTCAACGCCGACATCCCCGGCACCTGGTACTCCAGCGGCGACGCGACGTTCCTGTCCCCCGAGGAGGCCGCCTGCGGCCACGACCTGATCGAGTGGGCCGCCGCCCAGCCCTGGAGCAACGGCCGGGTCGGCATGTCCGGCGTCTCCTACCTGGCGTCCGCGCAGTGGTCCATCGCGGCCACCAGCCCGCCGCACCTGGCCGCGATCAACCCGTGGGAGGGCTGGAGCGACACCTACCGCGAGGTGGTCAGGCACGGCGGGATCCCGGAGACGTATTTCTGGCCGTACATCGGGCTGCGCTGGGGGTACGGGAGCGGCCTGGTCGAGGACCTGGCGGCCGAGACCGCCGAGCACCCGCTCTTCGACGACTTCTGGTCCGCCAAGGCCGCCGACCTGTCCAAGATCACCTGCCCGGCGTTCGTCGTGGCCAGCTGGTCGGACCAGGGGCTGCACACCCGCGGCACCTTCGAGGGCTTCAAGAGAATCGGCTCGGCGCACAAGTGGCTCGACGCCCACGGCGGCAAGAAGTGGGGCTACTACTACAGCGCCGAGGGCCTGCGCAAACAGCAGGAGTTCTTCGACCACTTCCTCAAGGGACTGGACACCGAGGTCACCCGGTGGCCGCGGGTGCGCTACGAGGTCCGGGAGCGCGCCTACACCGGGGCCAGGAAGCCCGCCGCCGACTGGCCGCTGCCCGGCACCGTGTATGAGCCGCTGTTCCTTGACGCGGGCTCGGGACGGCTGCTGCGGGACGGCGAGGCCCCGGCCGCGGAGAACAGCGCGGTGTACGACAGCGAGCGGCGCGGCCGCGGCCGCGGCCGCGCCGTCTTCGACCTGCGCTTCGGCGTCGCCACCGAGATCGTGGGGAACGCCAGCCTCCGGGTCTGGATGTCCGCGCCCGAGGCCGACGACATGGACGTGTTCGTGGCCCTGCAGAAGCTGGACCGTTACGGCGACGTGGTCGGGTTCCCCTACTACGCGGTGTTCGAGGACGGCCCGGTCGCGCTGGGCTGGCTGCGCGCCTCACACCGCGAACTCGACCTCCGGCGGTCGGTGCCGGGGCAGCCGGTCCTGGCCCACCGGCGCGAGCTCAAGCCGGGCCGGGGCCAGATCGTTCCGCTGGACATCGAGATCCTGCCCTCGGGCACCCGGTTCGAGCCGGGCGAGTCGCTGCGGCTGGTCGTCCAGGGGCGGGACATCTACCGCCAGCCCCGGCCGCTCACCCAGGCGTTCCACGACGAGTCCGTCAACCACGGCCCGCACGTGATCCACACGGGCGGCCGGTTCGACTCCCGCCTCCTCGTCCCTCGGGTGCCCGGCTGAGCGAGGCCAGCCCGGCCATGGGAGGTTGATAGGCGTGACCGGCATGACCGACGGGCTGACGGCGGTGGTCTTCGACTTCTACGGGACCCTCACGCCGTTCAACGCGCCCGCGGCGTGGGCGGACCACGTCGCCCGGCTGGCGGCCGTGCTCGGGGTCGGGCCCGGCGCCCTGGCCGACGCGCTGGACGCGTCGTATCCCGAACGGGCGACGGGAAAGCTGGGCGATACCCGCCAGACCCTGCGCACGCTGGCGGCGCGCCTCGGGGCGGAGCCGGCCGAAGACAGGCTGGACGAGGCCCGCCGTATGCGGCAGAAGCTCCAGGAGTCGCTGATGCGCCTGCGGCCCGAGGCCCTGCCCGTGATCGGCGGACTGCGTGACCGCGGCCTGCGGATCGGCGTGGTCTCTGACTGCACGTCCGAGCTCCCGAACGCCTGGCCGCGGCTGCCGGTGGCTCCGCTGGTCGACGCGCCGGTGTTCTCCTGCGTCGAGGGAATCCGCAAGCCCGATGCCCGCCTGTTCCGCGCGGCCGCGGGCCGCCTGGGCGCCGACCCCGCCGGATGCCTGTACGTGGGGGACGGCGGCGGCCGGGAGCTGACCGGGTCGTCCGCCGTCGGCATGCACGCGGTGCTGCTGGCCGGCCAGGACTGGCACAGCAGCCACCGCGTCTACGAACGCGAAGACGGCTGGAACGGGCCGCGGATCGGGTCGCTCACCGACCTGCTCGGCTAGCGGCGGCTCAGGGACGCAGCCCGCGCTGCTGGTCGTGCCGTCGCGGACGGGCCCGGGGCCGGGCCGGCCGGGCATCCGCCTCGTCGCCGGGAAACGCGTCGAGCGCGGCCAGGTCCTCGTCGGTGAGCGTGGTGAACGGCGCGATCCGCTGGGCGTACTCGCGCGCGGTGTCGTCCACCGGGCCGCCGAAGCTCAGCGCGTTCCTGGTCACGTACTCCACCCACTCGGCCACCTCGCGCGGATTGAACCGGACGACCAGCGCGCCGTCCATTTCCAGCAGGTGCCGCGGCGGCGAGGCGCCGATCACGGCCTGCACGGCCACGTCGGTGAAGTCGTCGTCGGTGACGTGCCCGGTGACCAGCCCGGCATAGTTGCGGTAGCTGCCGGCCGGCACCAGCCCGTAGTTCCCGCGGCCGGGGCCCTTGCCGCCGACGATGACCGGCTCGCCGACCTCGGTCATGGCGGCCAGCGCCACCAGATGGAACCAGGCCCGGCCGTCAACGCGCTCGCCGAACCGCGCATGCAGCCCGAACGGGCTGTCCCGCAGCAGGCTGCCGACCTTGACGCCAGACCCCACGCGATCATTGTCGCCGATCACACCGACAATTCCTGGTATTGATCCGCGCCATGCGACGCTCAATGTCCGATTTCCAGGCCGGAACCGAATTCCCGCCAGATGCCGCTCATTTGCTCAGCCCGCCGCCGCTGGCTTGCCGGCCAGCAGGAAAGCCTGCCCGGTCCGCTCAGGGAACGGGCCGCCCTCGTCGGGCTCGCGGACGAGCCGGGCCCGCACCGGCAGCCCGGCCAGGCCGAGCAGCCCCGCGACCTGCTCCGGCCGGCGCCGGTGGAAGTCGAGCGCGATCGGGTGCCCCAGCGCCTCGGTCAAGTGCAGCGGCTCGTCGCCGACCTGGAAGCCGAGCAGCACGACGCCGCCCGGCCGGAGCACCCGGCGGAACTCGGCGAACGCATCCAAGAGCCGTTCGTCCGGGACGTGGATGGTCGAATACCAGGCCAGCACGCCGCCGAGGGCGCCGTCCGGCAGATCGAGCCCGAGCATTGACCCGACCTCGAACCGCAGCCCGGGGTGCGCCCGGCGGGCCTGCGCGATCATCTGCGGCGACAGGTCGATCCCGAACGCCGGCACGCCCAGCTCGTTCAGGTGCGCCGTCACCCGGCCGGTACCGCACCCGATATCGCCGACCGGCCCGGCCCCCGAGGCCAGCACCAGCTCGGCGAACCCGGCCAGCATGGCCCGGTCCAGTGGCCTGGCCGCCAGTTCGTCGCGGAACCGCACGGCGTAGTCGGCGGCCACGGCATCGTAGGACGAGCGGGTGGCGCGCAGGAAGTCGGCTTCGGTCACGGCCTGCACCGTGCGGAGCGCACATCTCTCATCGACCAATTAGAACACATGCTCGATAGGCGAGCATCCGGACATCGACGTCGTCGTTCTCAGCACCGGGTCCTGGGATTTCTGGGCAGCGGCCTCACCGATGTGCCCCGCCTGATCTTGTAGCTGGCGCCTGGAGTCCCGCGCACGTCATCATGAATCCGCCGCTTCGCTCCGAAGTGGAGCATCTCACGTACTAATTCTGTAACGTCACTGGACTGGGATTCGGTGAGCGTCGGTGCGCATCGTTTGATCCGCGTATAGCGGGCAACGCGTGCAATCCACGAAGCAGGAAGCTGCCTGGAACCGGCATACTGGTGGCTTGCGCCTGAGTCCCCGGACGACCAATAGGGCCTTCGTTGATTCCCATGTCCCCGGGCCACCTGCGCGATCGGCTTGCCGGTCTCCTGTAAGCAGGCGGTCCGCGTCATCCTTGAAATTCTGACACGATCTTCCTATCGCTCCAGGCTGCTGGTGGCCGGTTGGCGCAATGACGCCTAGGATTCCCTTTGAGCGCTCTTTCGGGAGTTATCGAGCGCTCCTTCGGGAGTTGCTCCGAGCATCGTTAGGACTTGATCATGACCTTCGGCTCTCGCCGGGCGGCCCCGAGCCCGGAGCCGAGCCGGACGCTGCCGGACACCAAGTTCTCGGTCCCAAACCCTCGTCCTGATGCAGTCAGTCGCACCAAGCTCATCGAGGCTGGCCGGTCGACCGATTCCCGTATTGTCGCGGTCACTGCGCCGGCGGGCTACGGAAAGTCGACGCTCCTGGCGGAGTGGGCCGAAGCGGAGGATCGCCGCGTGGCCTGGGTGTCTTTGGACCGTTTCGACGATGATCCGGCGCTGCTGCTGCTCTCGTTAGCGTCCGCGTACCATCGGGCAGGGCTGTGCGGCGCTGATCTTGTGGCCGACATGCGCGGCCCCGGCGTGTCGGTGCTGGGCAGGGCCGCGCCGCGGCTGGCCGCCGCGCTGCACGCGAGCCAAGTTCGGTTCGTGCTCATGCTGGACGATCTTCACGAACTACAGTCGCCGGAATGCCATGACGTGCTGGGCGTGGTGATTTCCGGGATTCCCCCGGGATCTCAGCTGGTCGCCGCGAGTCGTTCCGAGCAGCCGCATGTTCCTCGGCTGCGGGCATCAGGTGATGCGATGGAGTTCGGGGCCAGTGACTTGGCCCTCGACGCGGCTGGCACTCAGCAGATCTTCTCGCAGGCGCAGGTCAGCCTGGCCCCCGAGCAGCTCAGCGCGGTGACCGAACGGACCGAAGGCTGGCCGGCCGGCCTTTATCTCGCCGCCTTGATCGCGAAGGAGGGCGACAGCCAAGAGTGGGCAGTCACCGGTGACGACCGGTACGTGGCTGACTATCTATATCGTGAGGCCCTGCTCCACCAGCCCGAGGACATGCAGCGGTTTCTGCGCCGCACGGCCGTGCTCGACCAGCTCACCGGGCCGCTATGCGATGCCACACTCGATTCATCCGGCGCAGCTGAACGTCTGCGTCACCTGGAGGGCGCCAGCCTGTTCCTGATCCCGCTCGACCGGCGGCGGCAGTGGTACCGCTACCACGCATTGTTCCAGGAGTTCCTGCTCGGGGAGCTCGTCCGTACCGAACCGGGCATCATCACGACGCTGCACCAGCGCGCCGCCAACTGGTACGAGTCCAACGGATCCCCGGCGCTGGCCCTCGAGCACTTGCTGCACACGACCGACTGGGACCGCTCGCTGCGGCTGGCGACCGCGCTCACTCTGCCGACCTACATGGCCGGGCAGTTTACGACCATCCAGCGCTGGTACCGAACGATCGGGGAGGTGAATATCGAACGCTACCCACCGCTTGCCGTGCAAGTCTGCGGGGCTGCCGCGGCCAGCGGCGATACGGCCGGGGCCGCGCGGTGGGCAGCGTTCCTTGACGCTGTGTCGTTCGACGGTGTGCCCGCAGACGGGTCGGCCTCGTTCGACTCGGCTCGGGCCGTGGTACGGGCGTTTCTGTGTGCCAGCGGTCCGGAGGCGATGGTGGCCGACGCAGCCTTCGCTGTCGCCCAAGAACCCGCCTGGAGCAGCTGGCGCGACACCGCGCTCTGGTTGCTCGGCGAAGCGAACATCCTCACAGGAAACCTCGAACAGGCCCGCAGCCTTCTTACTGAGGCATCCGCCGCCGCTGTGGCCATGGGTAACACCGAACCCACCGTCGCCGGTGAATCGGACCTCGCGATGCTGGCCATGGATCGCGGCGAGTGGAGCGAGGCGGCCGGCCGGCTGGACCTTGCGCTGGCCACGATCGAATCGAACCGGATGCACGACTACATCACGTGTCTGCTGGCCTTCGCCGAGGCAGCTCGGCTATCTGTGCACCAAGGTGACATGGATAAGGCCCGCCGCCAGCTCGCCCAGGCGATGCGGGGCCGCCCGTCAGCTACCTACGCGTTCCCGTGGGTAGCTGTCCGGCTACGGCTGCAGCTGGCCAAGGTGTATCTCGCAATCGGCGATCCGCGGGCGACCCGTCAGCTGCTGCGCGAGATCGACGACATCCTGCAACAGCGTCCGGCGCTCGGGACCCTCACCGAACAGGTCGAGGAGTTCCGCACCCGTGCGGCCACGGCCGCCAGAGCAGCCGCCGGCTCGTCGCCGCTGACCCCGGCCGAACTGCGGCTGCTGCCCTACCTGCAGACCCATCTGACCGCGAGTGCCATCGCCGAGCGGTTGTTCGTCTCCAGCCACACGGTCAAGGCCGAGCTCAAGTCGATCTACCGCAAGCTGGGTGTCTCGACGCGCCATGACGCCGTGCAGCAAGCCACGGCGCTCGGCCTGCTGGGCGCGTAGCGGTGGTCGCTGAGCAGAACGCAGCGTCGGCGCGCGCCCAGGGCGGGGGCAGCCTCGGTATCGAGAGGCGCTCGATCGACTGGATCCCGGACACCGAGCGACACGGCAAGGTGTGGCAGCAGACGCCGCTGTGGTTCCTGGGCAACTTCCAGTACAGCACGATCGCGGTCGGCTTCATCGGGCCTTTGCTTGGCCTGTCGGTCGGGTGGACGATCGTCGCGGGCACGGCCGGTATCCTCGTCGGCACCTGCTTCATGGCCCTGCACGCGACCCAGGGGCCCACGCTCGGGCTGGCGCAGATGATTCAGTCGCGCGCCCAGTTCGGTTGCCGTGGCGTCATCGTCGTGCTGCTGGCGATGCTGGTCACCTACATGGCCGGCAACGTGGTCCTCCAGGTTCTGCTGGCCCAGGGCCTGCACGGGGCCTTCGGCTGGAACGCCAGTGCCGTGGCGATCGTGGTCACGGCCGGGGCAGCGCTGCTCGCGATCTACGGCTATGACTGGGTGCACCGCGTGTTCCGCTGGATCCTGTGGATAAGCCTGCCGCTGGTAGCTGTCGTCACCATCGGCGTGTTCGCCGGACGGGCGGGGGGCGTGGTCAGCCACCAGGTTTACGGGTTCACCTGGACAGCCTTCATGGCGCAGTTCACAGCGGCGATGTCCTACAACCTCGGGTGGGCAGGGTACGTGTCCGACTACACGCGCTACCTGCCGCGCGCCATCCCCCGCGCCAAGCTGATTGGCTGCGTGTTCGCGGGAGCCGCGACGCCGGCGGTCTGGCTGATCGCCCTGGGTGCCTGGCTGGCCATCCGGCTGAGCGTGACGGACCCGCTGGTCGGCCTGCAGACGGCGGGCGACAACGTGATCACCCACCTCGGCGGGGCGACCGGCTTCCTGCTGGCCGTCGCGCTGGCCGCGGGCATGGGCATGAATGCCTATAGCGCCATGCTGACGACGCTGGCCGGGGTGGACGCTTTCCACAAGGTCAAGCCCACCAGGAGCGTCCGCGTGATCACCATCCTGGTGCTGACGGTGATCTGGTTCCTGATCGGCACGCTGACGACGACCAGCGCGGTCGCGGTCGTGAATATCGCGCTGTTGCTTACCCTGTACCTGCTGGTCCCGTGGACGGTGATCAGCCTGACCGACTTTTTCTTCGTGCGTCGTGGCCGTTACGCCATCATGGACATCTTCCGGCCCAGCGGCGTTTACGGGGTGTGGTCGTATCGCGGGCTGATCGCCTACGGGGCCGGATTCGCCGCCGAGATCCCGTTCATGGTGCTCCCCCCTTACTACGCCGGTCCACTGGCTAGGGTCCTGCACGGCGTGGACATCGCGTGGATCGTCGGCGCGGTAGTGACCGCAGCCGGCTACTTGCTGCTGACCCGCAGCCTCGACGTGGCAGCGGAACAGGCGGCGATCGACAAAAGCAGTTCTGAGCTCCGGTGCGTGCCGGATTGACCAGGCGCCGCCCCGGGGCACACTCCGAAGCGGTTACGGCAGCATCCCTCACTGGCGCGTCATGGCCATGCGCATTTCGTCTTCGGAGTCGGTGATGAGGTCTCCGGACAGGTCGATGGTGACGGTGTGCAGGGCCCCGGTGAAGGCGAAGGGTGCCTGGTAGGCCGGGGTGATGGCGGTGCCGGGGTTGGCGCCGCAGGTGAGGCCGCCGGGGTTGAATCCCATCGGGGTGGTGACCGGGAAATCGGCCTGGGCGACCAGGTGGCCGTCAATGTAGAGCTGTGCGCGTCCCGGAGTCCCTTGGCCGTTCGGGATGTCAGGTTTGCCGGTGGGCTCGAACTCGAACCGGAGCCGATGCCGCCCGGTGGGCACGGGATCACGCGAGGAGACGGTGTAAGTGGCCCGGCGGAGGTAGTTATGGGCGTAGTGCAGCCTTCCGTCAGCGACGTAGAACGACCAGCCGCCGACGCCGGAACCCTGGCACATCAGCACTCCCTCGGCACCGTCGGCCGGGATGTCGGCGTCGGCGGTGATGGCGTGCGAGCGGTTGACGATCCTAGGTCCGACGAAAAACGGCACAGTCTGGGTGCCGGGCCGGTAGACATAGCGATCGCGGGCCTCGGCGACCTGGGGCCGCTCGGTCACGAACCGGGCGATCATGCTGCCGTCGATGGGCAGCACGTTGTACTTCCCGGCCTCGACGTACCACAGCGTGATCATCTCGATCAGCTTGTCCCGCTGGGTGCTGGCGAGGTTGTGGTTCTCGGCGGGGTCTTCGGCGATGTTGTACAGCTCCCACTGATGGGCATCGAGGTCGGCCAGATCGGCGGCGCTGATCGGGCTGCTGAAAGGCTTGCCAGCTTCTGCGAACGAGGGGCCGGGCCAGGGACATACCGCGCGCCACCCGCCGTGGTCGATGGCGCGATGGCCGATCATCTCGAAGTACTGGGTGTGATGGCGGGTCGGCGCGGCCGCGTCATCGAAGGTGTGGGCGAAGCTGACCCCGTGGATCGGCGACTGAGTGACCCCTCGGATGCTTGCAGGCGGCTCGACCTGCAGCGCGTCCAGCACGGTGGGGACCATGTCGATGACATGGGCGTATTGGGTGCGCACCTCGCCGCGTGACCGAATGCCTGCCGGCCAGTGCACCAGGAACGGGTCGCTGGTGCCGCCGCGGTAGGTCTCCCGCTTCCATCGCCGGAACGGTGTGTTGCCGGCCCAGGTCCACCCCCACGGGTAATGACCGAACGTCGTCGGGCCACCCAATTGGTCGATCGCGGCCAGGCTGTCTTCTAGCGGCTCCGGCGCGTTGTTGAAGAACTGCAGCTCGTTGGTGGTCCCGGTCGGGCCGCCTTCCGGGCTGGCGCCGTTGTCTGACACGACCATGATCAGCGTGTTGTCGAACTCGCCGATCTCTTTCAGGAAGTCGAGCAGGCGGCCGACGTGGTGGTCGGTGTGGGACAAGAACCCGGCGTACACCTCCATCATCCGCGCCGCGAGCCTGCGCACATCAGCCGACAGCGAGTCCCACTCGGGAACGTCGGGGTCGCGGCGGGACAGCTCGGCTCCCATCGGCATGACGCCGAGTTCCTTCTGCCGGTCCAGCACCCGCTGGCGGTAGGCACTCCAGCCATCATCGAACTGGCCCGCGTACCGGTCGGCCCATTGCTTCGGCACGTGATGCGGCGCGTGCGTCGCGCCGGTGCAAAAATGCAGGTAGAACGGCTTGTGCGGAGCAACTTGCTTGGCGTCGGCGATGAACTCGATCGCTTTGTCCGCCAGATCCTCGGTCAGGTGATAACCATCCTCGGGGGTCCGGGGTGGCTCGACCTGATGATTGTCATAGACCAAGTCCGGAGTCCACTGGCTGGTATCCCCGCCGAGGAACCCGTAGAACCGCTCGAACCCGCGCCCCAGCGGCCACCGGTCGAACGGACCGGCCGCCGACTCGAACTCCGAGGGCAGCAGGTGATATTTGCCGACCATGTAGGTGCTGTAACCGCGCGCCAGCAGCATCTCTGATAGAAACCCGTTCTCGAACGGGATGCTGCCGTTGTAGCCCGGGTACCCGGTGGCCATTTCGTTTATCGCCGCGGTCGCGTTGGCGTGGTGGTTGCGCCCGGTGAGAATGCACGAGCGCGAGGGCGAGCACAGCGCGGTGGTGTGCATGTTGGTGTACAACAGCCCGCCCGCCGCCAGGGCGTCGAGGTTCGGGGTGGCGATCGGGCTGCCGTAACAGCCCAGCTGCCCGTAGCCGGTGTCATCGAGCACGATCATCAGCACGTTCGGCGCGCCCGGCCGGGCCCGGATCGGCCGCGGCCACGCCGGGCTCGACTCATCGGTCGTCCGCCCGATAACACCAGGGAACGCGGTGCCGGGCTCATACTCGGCCAGCCCCATGCCGTCTCCTCTCGCCGTTTCCCAAACGCGCGGTTGCCAGCAAAACCTGGCGGGAAACGGCTCGGCATCCCCCCTGGCGGGTGACCCCGCCACAGCCACCCAGTACTACTGGATGACCCACCCAAGCCGGGTGAGGCGCCGCCCGGTGGCAGGCAGGAGCGTAATGGACAGTGAAGGGAGCACCCGGCTCGGCTACTGCCGATTAACCGGCACCGCGAGGTAGACGAGGCGATCATCGAGCCGATCACCAGCTACTGCAGCGACTGCGGCGGCAATTGCGGGGTAGCCGACTGGCCGCCGCGAGAACCGCGACGAGAACGCGATCAGTACGCCATGGTGGTGCCGACCCGCAGCGATGTGCTCGCTGCAAAGCCGGGCGAAGTCAGTGACATTCTCGGTCAGCAGCGCATATCCCCCGTCAGTCGCAGCCGCGAAAACGTCGGCGTCTGACCGGCCCGCCATCCCGAGCTCAGTTACGGTGGCGGCATCGATGCCCTGATCCCGCAGCACCTGCGCGAGCTTCACCCCATACATCTCATCGAGGAGAAGCTTCACCGTGCATCCGCCGCCGCCGTGTCATGACGGTGAAGTGCAATACGTGCCTCGACCTCTTCAGGATACGCGTCCCGGTAGCGCAGCGCGGCGTCGATCAGCGGGCGCGAGATATCCTGCTCGGCCGCCAGCACGCGAACTGGGTCACCCTCGCTTGCGAGATCCTCTAGCCACATCACGATCTCCCACACGTCCGGACCCCCGACGACGGCGGCCCGGCGCCCGGCTGGCCCGTCCCGGAAGGTGATCAGCGGATGCTCATCCCGGCGAGATCCTTCCTCGGCATACCGCCGCAGCCGGTCTGACAGGCTCTCCCCTGCCGCCCGCGCGCGCAGACGCAGCCGCTCAGCCAGGGTGTCGTCCAGCCGTACTGACACATTCACGGACATGCATTCATCGTAGCACATTGTCAACAAGCGCCTTGGCTGGTAAGCGAACGCCGACGGTCTCACTGGACTCGCCCGGATCTCATACAAGGTCACGGCACCGCCAGCGACACCATCGGCTGGGGGCCAAGTCGGCAAGCGGCCTCACCCATGGTGGGTGATCCGGCTGCGGTGACCGGATCCTACCGTTGCGAAGCAGTCCGCACGTGACGCCCGAGTCGCAGGGAGCCAGCCATGACCAGGCCGTTTGCCGGCGTCATCAACATCGACATCAAGCAGTCCACGCCCGACTGGGCCCCGTACACCCAGCCGCGGGCGCCGGAGAACGCTCCGAACCTGCTGTACATCGTGCTGGACGACGTGGGATTCGCGGCGATGGAACCCTTCGGCGGGCCGATCCGGACGCCGACCCTGCAGGGCATCGCCGACCGCGGGCTGGCCTACACCAACTTCCACACCACGGCGCTGTGCTCGCCGACGCGCTCGTGCCTGATGACCGGTCGTAACCACACCACCAACGCGATGGCGGGGATCACCGAGATCACCGTTGGCTTCCCCAACGCCAACGGCCATATCCCGTTCGAGTGCGCGAACCTCGCCGAGGTGCTGGGCCAGCAGGGCTGGAACACCTACCACGTGGGCAAGTGGCACCTGACCGCCGAGGAGGAGATGAACCTGGCGTCCTCGAAACGTCAGTGGCCGCTGGGCCGAGGGTTCGAGCGGTACTACGGCTTCCTCGGCGGGGAGACCAGCCAGTGGTATCCCGACCTGTTCTACGACAACCACCCGGTCGCGCCGCCCAGGTCCCCGGAGGAGGGCTACCACCTGACCACCGACCTGACCGACAAGGCCGTCGAATTCATCCAGGACGCGAAGGCCATCGCCCCCGACAAGCCGTTCTTTCTGTATTTCTGCCCCGGTGCGGCGCACGCGCCGCACCACATCTTCAAAGAGTGGGCGGACCGGTACGCCGGACAGTTCGACATGGGCTACGAGGCGATCCGCGAGACCATACTCGCCCGCCAGAAGGCGATGGGGATCGTTCCGGAGAGCACGCAGTTGTCTCCCATCAATCCCTACGTGGGCGAGACCGGGCCGGACGGCGGAGGCTGGCCGGAACTCGACACCGTCCGGCCGTGGGACTCACTGGCCGAGGAGGAAAGGCGGCTGTTCGCCCGGATGGCTGAGGTGTACGCCGGATTCTTGAGCCACGCCGATCACGAGATCGGGCGGCTGCTGGGCTACCTGGAGCAGACCGGCCAGCTCGACAACACGATCGTGGTCGTTGTCTCCGACAACGGCGCCTCCGGTGAGGGCGGTCCGAACGGCTCGGTCAACGAGAACAAGTTCTTCAACGGGCTGCCCGACTCCGTCGAGGACAATCTCAAGCGCCTCGACGAGCTGGGCGGCCCGCGCACCTACAACCACTACCCCACCGGGTGGGCGTGGGCGTTCAACACGCCGTTCAAGATGTGGAAGCGGTACGGGAACCTGCGCGGCGGCACCGCCGATCCGTTGATCATCTCCTGGCCGGCCGGAATACAGGCTCGGGGAGGAATGCGCCGCCAGTACTGCCATGCCGTCGACATCGTGCCGACGCTGTACGAGGCGCTCGGAATCGACCTCCCGGAGGTTGTGAACGGCTACCCGCAGAAACCGCTGGAGGGGGTCAGCTTCGCCGCGAGCTTCGACGACCCCAGCGCGGACACCGGCAAATACACGCAGTTTTACTCGATGCTCGGCACCCGGGCGCTGTGGCACCAGGGATGGAAGGCATCCAGCCTGGGCCCGGCGGCACCGAACGCATGGGGGCACTTCAGCGACCAGCGCTGGGAGCTGTTCCACACCGACACCGACCCCAGCGAATGTCATGACCTGGCCGGGCAAGAGCCCGAACGGCTGCGGGAACTCATCGACATCTGGTGGGTCGAGGCCGGGAAGTACCAGGCGCTGCCGCTGGAAACCCGCACCGCGGTCGAGGGATTCACCACGCCGCGGCCGGAGCTGTCGAGGCCCCGGACCCGGTACACCTATCTCCCGGGGGGCGCGGAGGTACCCGAGTCGCAGGCCCCGAAATTCCCGGGCCGGTCATACACCATCGCCGCGGAGGTAGACATCGACTCCGAGGACGCGCGCGGGGTGCTGTTCTCCCAGGGCTCGCGATTCGGCGGGCACGCGCTGTATGTCAAGGACGGGAAGCTGGCCTACGCCTACAACTTCGTCGGCGAGGCCGTCCAGATCGTGGAGTCGGACCAGCGGGTCCCGACCGGCCACGTGGTGCTGTCGGCGTCCTTCGAGCGGGACGGCGACACCATGCCGCCGCGGGGAACGCTGAGCCTGCACATCCGGGATCAGCAGGTGGCCAAAGGCACGATCATGACGCAGCCGGGGAGATTCGCGCTCGGCGGCGCCGGCGTGGCCGTCGGCCGCTCCGGAGCCGAGCCCGTCACCGACGACTATGCCGGCCAGCGCCCCTGGGCTTTCACCGGCGGCACGATCAAGCAGGTGGTCATCGACGTCAGCGGCACGCCGTTCGTCGACCTGGCGAAGGAAGCGGCGGCCGCCTATGCCCGCCAGTGACTGCCGCCGTGGGCCGCAGCCTCATCCATGGCGGGTGGTGTTGCCCAGGCCGGAAAGCTGTAGATGGGAGGTGAATGGTCGCCAGAAGGGAGCAGGTTCAGGTGCAGCACGCCGCAAGCGACCGGGCAGGGACACAGGCCGACCTGGACGCGGCCGGAACCGGCCTGCGACCGGCGAATTTGCTGCGCACTACCCTTCTTGGGCCCCGGGGTGGGGGCACGACGCGCAGGCGCGCCTCGGATGCTGTCAGGTTCGGGGTCGCCGTTCTCGCGGTCGGCGTGTCCATCCCGGTCATGCGGGCCAACTCAGCCGTGGAGCTGACCATCCTGCATGCCCTGAACCCGCCGCCGACAGCCATCCGGTGGCTCGTCACGACCATGTTCTGGCTTGGCTCCGCTGGAGCGATCGCGTGCCTGGCCCTCGTCGGCCTGCTGGTACCGCGGCTGGCGGCGGTCCGGCGGATCGCCGCCGCGGCCGCGGTGACGTGGGCCGTATGCGCCCTGCTCGGCGCGCTCCTCGGGCCGGCCGCCGGCCGGCCGGCCTCCGACGCGTTAGCCGGGGTCAGCACCACATTCCCGGTCACGCAGCTCGCGGTAACCATCGCGGTCGCCGCGACCGCGCTGCCCTACTTGAGCCGCCCCCTGCACCGCCTGGTGTCGTTTCTCATCGCGGTAGCGCCGATCGCCGCCGTCGTGGGCGGG
This sequence comes from Streptosporangiaceae bacterium, assembly GCA_030040095.1. Classification (GTDB taxonomy): domain Bacteria; phylum Actinomycetota; class Actinomycetes; order Streptosporangiales; family Streptosporangiaceae; genus JASHPR01. The sequence continues at coordinate 14,650 of JASHUI010000356.1, forward strand.
TTGGCGCTTCCCGTGAATGCCGTCTCGAGCATTGCCATTGGCTGGGGCGTCGCCGCCGGCCTGCATCTGGCGGTAGGCTCGCCGCTCGGCCTGCCGTCACCCCAGGAGGTGGCCGACGGCATCGCCGGCCGGCAGGTCGCGGTGCACGGCCTGCGGCGTACCCACGATCAGCTGTGGGGGGTGGCGAAGTTCATCGGCCAGGACGCAGCGGGCCGCCGGATCGAGCTTTCGGTCTACGGCCGTGACGCCGCCGACGCCCGCATCCTGGCCAAACTCTGGCGGTTCTGCTTCTACCGGGACTCCGGGCCCACCCTTATCCTCGACCGGATCCAGCAAGTCGAGCACGAAGCGTACTTGATGTTCATGGCGGGCCGGGCCGGCGTTCTGGTGCCAGAGGTGCTCGAGGTGGGCCGGCTGGGTCCAGGCCGTGACGCGGTGCTGGTCAGCAGGCTGCCGAACGGCCCGGCCCTGCTGGCCGCCGATCCAGCGGTCGTGGCCGACGAGACTGTCGATGAGATCGTCCAGGCCGTGCTCAGGCTTCGGCGGGCCGGTATCGCCCATGGGGCACTCGGACCCGACACGATAGTGCTGTCGGCCGAGGGCGTTTGCATCAGGGACTTCCGCTGCGCCTCCGCGTCGCCTCCCGCCGGGCGCCTCGACGCCGACCTCGCGGCCGTCCTGGCCGCGGTCGCCGTGCGGTTCGGCATCGAGCGCACCGCCGGGGCGGCCGGCCGGGTACTCGACGCCGATGCAGCCCGGGGTGCCCTCGTCCATCTCCAGCGCTCGGCACTCGACCCTGTCACGGTCGGCTCCCTGCGGCAGCGCAAGGCCCTGCTCCCTGAGCTGCGGGCCGCCGTGGCCGGCGCGACCGGCATCGAGGTACCCAGGCTCGCCGAAGCCAAGCGGATCAGCTGGGTCAACCTGGTGTTCGGCATCGGGACGCTGATCGGGATCTGGGCGATCCTCGGCGTGCTTGCCGATGTCGCGGCGTCCTTTGACGTCATCAGGGGGGCGCGGCTGGGATGGGTGGCCCTGGCGTTCGTGTTCGCTCAGCTCCCGGTCGTGGCCAGCGCCCTGGCGCTGATCGGCTCAGTCACCGGCCAGCTCCCCTTCGGACGGTGCCTCGCCCTGGAGACCTCGAACATGTTCACCTCGCTGGTCGGCGGCGACGTCGCGGTTTTTGCCGTCCGGGTCCGCTTCTTCCAGCGGCAGGGATACGAGGCCTCCACCGCGGTCAGCTCCGGGGCCATCGCGTCCACGGCGAGCTGGGTGGCGAAGGGGCTGCTCTTTCTCGCGTCCGTCGGCTTCGCCGCCGGGACCTTCCATGCGCCGGCCAGCTCCAGTGGGCGGCAATCGGCTATCTGGATCGTCGTCGGCGTGGTGCTCGCGGCCGGGATCGCCGCCGTGCTGATCACCTTGATCCCGCGGCTCCGGCGGATGGCCAGCGCGCGGGTGCGGCCTCACCTGGTGAACATCTGGGCGGACGTCAAGACCATCGTCGCCGAACCCCGCAAGATCATGTATGTGATAACAGGTTCGTTGCTCAGCCAGCTCCTCGTGGTCTTCGCCCTGGGGGCAGCACTGCATGCCGTAGGTGCCCGGGCAAGCATCGCTGTCCTGCTTGTGGTCATCACGGCGGCCTCGATGATCGGCGGCAGTGTCCCGGTCCCCGGCGGCGCCGGGGTAGTCGAGGCAGGCCTGATTGCCGGGCTGACCAGCGCCGGGGTGCCCCAGGACCAGGCCGTCGCGGCGGTGTTCATTCAGCGGCTGTTCACCGCCTACCTCCCGCCAATATGGGGGTGCGTCACGCTCGCCTGGATGCGCCGCCGCGAGTACGTCTAGCCGCACCGCCATTCGCAGGGGTGTGGAAGGAGGGGTGATGGGCCAGGCCATCGGGGGATCCCTGCCGCTGGCGGTCGGCATCGCGCTGAGCCCGGTCCCGATCATCGCGGTGGTGGTGATGCTCACGACCGGGAGAGCCAGGGTAAACGGCCCAGCGTTTGTGCTGGGGTGGCTGATAGGCCTGGCGGTGGTCGGCGTGATCGTGCTGGCGATCGCCGGGCCTGCGGATGCCAGCAGTTCGGGCGCGCCCGCCACCTGGGTGAGCTGGCTGAAGATCGTGCTGGGAGTGCTTCTGCTCCTGGTCGCCGTTCGGCAGTTCCGGAGCCGTCCCCGCGGGGAAGCGGATGCAGCCCTGCCTCAATGGATGGGTGCGATCGAGAAATTCAAGCCCGGCGGCGCGCTGGGCGCCGGGACCTTGCTGGCCGCCGTGAACCCGAAGAATCTGCTGCTGGCCGTCGGCGGGGCGGCAGCCATCGCGCAGACCGGGATCTCAAGCGGCCAGCAGGCGATCGCCTACACGGTTTTCGCCATACTCGGCACACTCGGTGTCGCCGTCCCGGTAGTGATCTACTTCGCCCTGGGCAAACGGTCCGCCGATCTGCTGGGCAAGCTCAAGGACTGGATGGGACAGCACAACGCGGTGATCATGACCGTTCTGTGCCTGATCATCGGAGCTAAACTGATCGGCGACGCGATCGGCGCGCTGACCTGAGAGCAGCCGGAGGCGCTGCCCACCTCCCGGTAGGCCGCGTGTCCATCCGTTCCCGCGGGACCCGGGGGATGATCGATCGCTGTTCCCCCCATTCGTGGGATGAAACTCCTCCCGGGCGCGAGGTGGATTGAGGTTAGACGGCATGGGAGGCGCATGAGTCTCATGGCGGGATTCCAGGAAACCCTGCGCAGGCTGGCGATTGTCCCGGTGGCCGGTCTCGGCCGGGTCGTCTCGGCTGCCCCCGAAGTGGCGAGCGCGCTGGGCTATGACGTCGAGGCCGCGCTGGAGGCATCGGACGGTTACTGATCACCCTCCGCTGGCCCCCGTTTTGATGAGCAGCGCTTCAGCACATGGCGGGGAGACCGGACGGTTCCGCGGCAGGTCGGAGCCTGAGCGTTTCCCACGAATCGACTGAGCGTTTAGCACGAATCGGGGGATGCGCACCGCGCACGGCTGGGATGGAGTGATGACGTAGGCGAGGTACGCGGAAGGCGGGAGCGGCGGGTACCGATGGTGACCTATGCGACCCAGGAAGCGGGAGCGCGGGCAAAGCGGTCAGCGGTTTCGGTTGGAGATCCGATTCTGGTTTCCAAGATCACGGTGCCGCGCGTACCGGAGTGGGTCGTACCGCGCCCGCGGATCACCAGGCTGATCACCCAGGGGACCCGGTGGTGCCCGCTCACGGTCGTCACTGCTACCGCGGGCGCGGGCAAGACGATGGCCCTGGCGGTGTGGGCGGCGGCGCAGCCAGGCGCTGTTGCCTGGCTCTCCGTGGATGAGTACGACAACCGCCCGGGGGTCTTCTGGCCCTACGTGGTCGGCGCGCTGCGCAGATCCGGGGTGGCCCTGCCGAGGGCACTGTCGGCCGCGGCGCGGGGGCGCGCCGCCGAGCATGCGTTCTTGCTGCGGCTGTTGTCGGCGCTGGCTTCCCAGGACCCGCCGGTGACCCTGATCCTCGATGACTTCCATCTGCTGACGGAGCCAAAAATCCTCAGCGGGCTCGATTTCGCCCTGCGGAATGCGGGACCTGGACTGCGTCTGGTGATCTCCTCGCGGATGGACCCGCTGCTGCCGCTGCACCGCCGCCGGCTGGCCGGCGAACTGACCGAGATCCGGACCAGTGACCTCGCGTTTACCGTCAGTGAAGCTGGCCAGCTCATGGGCCAGCACGGCAGCCAGCTATCGGCAGATTCGCTGGAGTGCCTCACCCGCCGGGCCGAGGGATGGGCGGCTGGTATCCGCCTGGCCGCGCTGTCCATGGACGCCCATCCCGACCCGGACCAATTCGTCAAAGAACTGATCAGCGAGGACAGCGCCCTGACCAGCTTCCTGGTGGAGGAGGTGCTTAACGCCCAGCCGCCTGAGGTTCGGGAGGTTCTGCTGAGCACCTCGATCCTCGAGCAGGTCAGCGCTGACGCCGCTAGCGACCTGACTGGCAATGAGCGGGCCGACGGAATCTTAACGGCCCTGGCGCACGCAAACACGTTTGTCCAGCCGATCGGCGGTGGGTGGTTCCGCTACCACACCCTGTTCGCGGAGGTGTTGCGTCTCAAGCTGAGGCACCAGTTTCCGGACCGGAGCGCCGCATTGCATCTGCGCGCCGCTCGTTGGTACGAACGGAACGGTCGGCTCGCCGACGCGGTGCGGCACGCCGCCCAGGCCGGCGACTGGCAGCTTGCCGCCAGCATGGTCATCGACGGGCTGGCGGTCAGCGAGATCATCGACTCGGGACGAGGCCATTCCCTGGCCGAGGAGTTCGCGGGAATGCCGGCCGGGGAAACCTGGAGTACGCCCCAGCCGTACTTCGTCTCCGCAGCGGTAGCGCTGGTCCGGCACGGGCGCGAAGTTTGCGCTGCGGCGCTCGATGTCGCGGAAGGCTGCCTCGAGCGACTGCACACCGACCAGGAAGCCGCATGCCGACTCGCCGCGGCCATGCTCCGTCTCGCGATATTTCGCCGGACCGGGAATCTCGCCGGCGCGATGGGCGCGGCCGCCAGTGCCGAGACGATGGCTCGCGCGCTTCCGGCCGGGACGCTTGCTCA
>JASHUI010000357.1:0-3996 GCA_030040095.1 Streptosporangiaceae bacterium
TAGATGCCGCACCCGAATGGTTAATCTGCGACCGCCGACCGGCGAGCCGAACGGCACCTTGACGAATAACGCCGCCCGGTAATGGCGAGGCGCGCAAGATCGAGTCCAGGACGCGCCTCGCTTGGCACTACAGTCAGGGTTGTTGGCAAACCGGGATTGCACTACCGGGGACAGGGGTGCGCCGCGATGCCTGGCAAGGCGGCATTTCCCGGCCGGCAGGTGCGCTACCTGGCGTTCGTCCTGGTCGCCCTGGCCGGGTGCGCCGGGTCGTCCCCGGTGGCCGTCGCCCCGCCGAAACCGGCTGTCGTGCTATCGGGTGACGCGGTGGGCCCGGTTCGCTTCGGCGATTCGCAACAGCGGGCCGTGAGCGCGCTGACGAAGGTGATCGGCTCCCCGCAGGGCGGTGTGCAGAACGCGAAGGGGAACTGCACCATCGACGCCGCGCTGTACTGGGCCAGCTTCTCGGTGTACTTCCTCGAGGGCCGGTTCGTCGGCTACCAGACTGGCAGCAACCTCACTGACAAGCGGGAACCGGCGTTCAACGGGAAGACGCCGCGGGGCCTGCGCATCGGCGACTCGCTGGCCGATGCGCGCATGCGCTACCCCGGCCACGTGACAACGCGTGCCGATAACGGCGGGGTGTTCGCGATCACGACCACGACGGGGACGATCCGCGGCTACCTGTCGCTCGAGATCTCGAATCCGCCGGGCAAGATCAAGATTGTCTCCATCTCGGCGGGGTCTGTTGGCTGCCCCGCTGCTTCACCAGGCTGAAGGAGACTCGCCAGAGCCTGCCATCCGGAGCCGGGCCCCAGAATCAGGTAAAGGTGCCCGGGCGGGGGGCGGAAGGAGTGAAGCGCTCTGGGCGCCGGGTCAGCAGGTCACTAGGGCTCGTGGCGGCCATCACGCCGCGTGAAGACCTGCGGCTGCCTTTAGCGTGCGGGATCCGCCGATCTGGGCGGCAGTTTGGCCCTAGCGTGGCCGCGCTGCGTCGCGCCCGAACAGGGCGGTCTGTGGCTGGCACAGTACGGTGAAGCGTCAGGTTCGTCTGCGGAGCCCTGGTCCTCATGCGGGCAGTAGCCGGCGCCCTCGGCGTGTCAGGACGGGGTGACCGGAGGTGCGCCGGGGCAATGGGGCAGGTAATGGACGGCTGGCTCCAGGCTGTTTGACGTCCTGGCCGGGACCGCGCATCCTTTCCTGGTAGGCGGCCCGGGTTCTGGGCGGGGCCGGGAGCAGGGGAGCAAGCCATGGCCGCGGTCCCGGATAAGTCCGGCGCGGGCGCGGGCCCGGTTATCGTTCAAGAGAGCAGGCTCTCGCTCAGCGTCCTGTTCGGCGGGCTGCTCGCGGTGTTTGTCCTGGCGCTGGTGAGAGGGCTGGCGGGGGCGCAGACCCCGGGCGGCCGGGTGGCGGTGGCCGTCATCTTCGGCGCGGCGGCGGCCGGGGCGGCGTCGGCGTGGGTGGTGGTGCTGCGGCGGCGCGGCCACCTGGAGATCACCGGCCAGGCGATCACCTATGCGGGCGGGAAGGGCCAGCCGGTGACCCTGTCTCGCGACCAGGGAGACGTGCTGCGGGTCGTGGCGAGGGGCGCCCCCCGGTACCCGGCGCGGTGCCTGACGATTCAGGGGACCAGCACGGTGATCCCGCTGGGCTTTTTCAGGCTCAGCGAGGTACGCCAGGCATGCACCGCGCGAGGCTGGCAGTTCTTATCAGCGCCGGACCTGAACGCAGGCCGCGGCAGGACCGCCCGCCGGTAATCCCCGGCCCCCCGGCAGGATGCCCGGGCTGACTGCGGCCATCGGCGCCGCGTCGGGGTGCCCGGCGATGGCCCGCCGGCAGGCCGCCGCCGCGTCCTTCGTATCCCCCTGGCCCTGCAGCAAGAGCCCTGGATTGACTGCCGCCCCGGGCGCACGTCCGCCGCGTCCCCCTGATCCCGCAGCAGGTTCCCCGGGCTACGAGCGGCCAGTGGGACCGCTTAGGGGTGCACGGCGTCAATGGGTCAAGGAGTCGATGGCCCGCTGCCCGGCCGCCCTCGCGTCCTCGCGTCGATCCGTTCAGAAGCCGACATTACCGGGCGCGATCCTCGGCCACCCTGTCATACCGCCCCGCCGGCACCCTCTCGCTGTGGCAATGGGCCCGCCGCCAAGCCGCCGGGCGACATCGTCAATTGCCAGGGTGCGGGAACGCAATAACGCCTTAATCGCAGCTCAAGGCCATGCTGTCACGCTGCTGATAAAGCGTATAGGTTAAGGACAGGACCCGGCCCGCTCTGGCGAGCCCGCCTGGCGGAGGTCGCCATGTACCAGCCCTACCCGTCGAGCGATCAGCCGGCCGGGCCGCTGCGGCCCAGTGCTCCCGCGCCGGTGCTGACCGCGGTCAAGCTCATGTACGCGGGTGCCGCCGTCAGCGCCGTCGTACTGATCATCGTGCTGGCCATGGTCATCGGCGACGTCAAGGGCGCCGTCCGCGGGCAATTCCTGGGTCACAGCCTCACCTCGCCCCAGCTGAAACCGCTCATCATCGCGGCGGTGATGGTGGGCGGCCTGGCCATGATCGCCCTGTGGCTGTGGATGGCGCGAGCGAACCGCCAGGGCCGGAACTGGGCGCGCATCGTGTCCACGGTGCTGTTCGCCGTGGCGACGCTGGAACTGCCCGGCGACTTGCGGCAGCTGATGAGCCATGCCGGGCTCGGCGTGACAGTGCTCTACTACGGCCTCGCCGCGCTGTCCGCCGCGTCCTGGCTGGTCGGTGCCGCTGCGGTATGGCTGCTCTGGCGTCCGGCCTCCGGCGGGTTCTTCAAGCCGCAGGGCTTCACGCAGACCCTGCCGCGTCCTTTGTGAGCCGTGCTGACCAGCGGGCCCGCGCGGGTATGGCCCGGCGTGCGTGTCTATCCTCGAGTTCTAAAGCACGCTCTGGTTTCGGCGGGCAAGAGCGATGATGCCATCAGTACTCGCTGTGGCCTTTCCCGAAGCGGCCCGGAGCCGACGTTTGCCTGAGTACCTCTGTGAGAGTCGCACCCGCGCTGTCCCTGGCGCGCCCGCCGGGCAGCGGGGCAAGGCGATCAATGCCTTTCAGGTCCACGAAATCGGAGGACGAAAAACGTTCATTGGCAGGATTGCCATAATATACCATTAACACAGGATCATCACTAACGGGCCGGGGATATCTACCGACCCGTTCAGTTTCTCCTGTGGTCGGTGCCGCTAGCCGAGATATTCGTTTCCGTTTGCGACGCGTTCGGCGCCGCACCCGTGCGAGCCGGGAAGGCCGAGCCCGTCCTGTGCCTCGGTATTTTTGGAACAAGCGAGCCAGTAAAGAGTGGTCCATTCATCATTGCCCCAGTTGTAGCTGTCGTTAATGGTGGCACTGAAGGAGTCCGCGCCGGTCTCCTGCGGAGCAGAGACAGTGGCGGTGCCGTTAGCGAGCGGAGGGCTTCCGTTGGCGAGTGGCAGCCAGGCTGGCTGGGCGGCGGGGTTTGATCCAGAAGGCTCCAGCGTCGCGCCAAGGTACACGTACCAGTGCTTATTTAGCTCCACGCTCATCGTGGAGGGAGGTACATAGACGGTGCCTACGTACTGTCCGCGACAGAATGGGCGCGCACTGCAATGAGTAACGTTCCAGTTCCATGTGGCGGCAACATAGATCGTGGTGATGGCCGAGACGGCCTGCGGGACGGCTGTAGTGGCGCTGCTGAAGAGCTTGACCTGGTAGCGAGTGGCGAGGGTGGGAGTCACGCTGAACGCGAAGTCAGCGCTGCCGTTCGCCGGGTTCAGGCTGACCGTCCCGGCCAGCACGGGTACGCCGGTAAACGGGAACTGCTGGGCGTAGAGCCGAACGACATCCCCTGCGGTGGGGCTGGGCACAGTGCCCTTGATATCAGCGTTCGAATCGCTGCCGTCGCGGTACTGAACGTAGACGTCACCGGTCACCATCGGGAGGCCGGAAGTGGCGGTGATCGGGATACTCGCAGATCCCGGGCCGCCACCGCTTGTCGCCGGG
>JASHUI010000358.1:0-8741 GCA_030040095.1 Streptosporangiaceae bacterium
TCGCACATGCGTCCTGGTGGACACGCGCCCGTCTGCCACTAGAAGGATGATGTCCGCCAGGTCCGCGAGCGCCCGGGTGTCCGGGCTGGCTAGCAGCGGAGGGGCCTCGATCACGACGATATCCGCCCCTGTCCTAATGTCGCCGAGTGCCGTGCGCAAGGCGGGACGTTGCAGCAGCGCGGCCGGGTCGGCGGGAATCAGGCCCGGCGTGAGCACCTTCAGTCCGGGAACCTCGGTGGCCGACAGAGCCCCGGCCAGGCTGGTCTGTCCTTCGACGAGCTCGCTGAGGCCGTACCCAGTGTCCGGGCCGAACGGCTCGTGCGCCCGCCCCCATCGCAGGTCGGCGCACACCAGCACCACCTGGCGGCCCGACTGCGCGAGCGCGGCCGCCAGGTTGGCGGCGACGCTGCTCTTGTCCTCCCAGCCCGGGCTGGTGACAAGGAGCGTCTTGGCGTCCCGGTGGGCCGCCGCTTGCAGCAGCCGCGTCCGCAGGCAGCGATAGGCCTCGGCGACGGCGGAGTCCGGGTAAGCGGCCATGACGAGCCGGCCGGCGCGATCGTCGCGGCCGGGCCGGAACGCGGGAATCGACCCGAGCACCGGGGCGCCGGCCTGGGCCTCGAGGTCCAGCGGGCCGCGCAGGCGGTCGTCGGTACGATCGCGAAGCCAGGCGGAGCCGATGGCCAGCAGCAGCCCGACGATCAGCGCGGCGCCGATGTCGATCAGGTAGTCGGGGCTGGCCGGCGAGCTCGGCAGGGCCGCGGAGGTGACCAGATCGGCGGTCGGGGTGGCGCTCACCACCGCGTGGCCGGCCGAGGTCGCGGCGTGGACCGGCGAACGGTAGGAGACGTACGCCCGGGCGATTCCCTGCGCTCGCTGCTGTGCGATGCGAGGCACGGGGCTCGAATAGGAGATCTGCAGCAGGGTCGTCGTGCTCGGCACGTTGACCGACAGCCCGCTGGCCAGCGTGGCGACGGGCACGTGCAGCAGTGCCGAGGCCCGCGTCAGCACGGTCCCGGACTTGACGAGGTCCTCCTCGGTCGCCATGTTCGGGGGGTTGCCGCTGCTGGCCGACACGGCCGGCGGCGACACGATCACGACCGCCTGGGACCGGTACAACGGCGTCTGCGAGTGCGCCAGCGCGGCGGCCGCGCCGACGGCGGCGAGCGTCACCACGATGATCCAGGCGGCGTAGGCCACCAGGAAGCGCGACCAGGAGGCCCCGGCACGCAGCGAGGACCGGGAGTGCCGCGCGTGCAGCACCGCCAGCCGTCTGGCCTGACGGTCACCGCCCAGGCGCCGCGGCGGCTGCGGCGGTGCTCCGTTCGGCGACTGCGGCTCCTGCGGCCCCTGCTGTCCCTGTGGCCGCAGCCGCCGGCGCCTCCCGGCGCGGATGCTCGGTTCGCGGGCCGTGTCGTGAATGGTCTTGTCGACTGTCATCTGATCTCCGTGCGTTCAGTTCGGCTAGTGCGTGGTAGGTGTTGCGGGCCTGCCCGGGACGCCGGTCCCTGGGCACGGCCAGCGCGATCAGGAAGAAGAAGTCGTCGGCCGAGCCCCGGTAGGTCAGGTGCGGGTCAAAGATCATGAGGACGGTGATGACGACGACCGCCACGAAAACCGCGACGCCCGCGACGCTTTGCGCCCGCCGGCCCCCCTGTGCCGCCCGCCAGCCCTGCTGCGCCGTCACGTAGGCAAAGAACAGGAAGCTCAGCAGCAGCGGGATGCCGCCGCCCCAGAGCAGCCAGGTATAGCCGCTCTCGATCCAGACCTGGTCTCCGGACGCGCTCACCACGTCGACCACGGCCGATGGCCGGACGCCGAGCACGAAGTTCCAGTCGGAGAACAGCTTGGGCCAGAAATAGGTCTGCAAGTTCTGCAGCCGCCCGATCCAGCTCGCCGGCAGCCTGGACGCGGACTGGAAGCCGAGGAGGCGGCCGCTGATCACCGGCCACAGGACGTAGCCGCCGGCCCCCAGGACCGGCAGAGCCAATCCGAGGAGCCTCGCCGAGCGGGTCACGATCGCGATGCAGGCCAGGCCCACGACCAAGCCGATGACACCGGCGAATTCGCCCGCGGCGAGCGCGCCGAACAACATCAGCGCGGCGGCGGCCGCCAGGACCACCGGATGCCGCCGGTACCGCGTCCACAGGCCGCACACGACCGCCAGGTTGAAGATCATGAGGTCCGCGGTGGCCGCGGGCAGCCCCAGCGTCGAGCTGCCCCGGCCTCCGGGCGGTCCGAACTGCGTGGGGCCGCCGAAGAACTCGGCCAGCAGCCGTGGCACGCCGAACAGCGACAGCGACTGCAGGACCGCGACCAGCGCGACGACGCACGCGGCCGCGACCGACAGCCACAGGCACCGCCGTATCTGCGCTTCGGTGCGCACCGCCAGGCGGACGATCACGTAGATGCCGAGCAGCTTCCACATCACCAGGGCGTAGAGGAGATCGCTTTGGGTGATCGGTTCCTGGCGGATCATCATCCACAGCAGCGGGACGGCGGAATTGGATACCGCCATCAGGACCATGGCCAGCTCGATCCGGCCGAGCCGGATCCTGGGCAGCTCGCCCGTGCGCGCCCTGACCAGCCCGCGGACCGCCAGCGTCGCCCCCACGAGCAGGTCGAGGGCCTCGTTCGGCCGGATGAGGGGCAGGGCGTGACCCAGGTCGAGGTTCGCGGTGAGCGGCGTCAGTCCTATGGCCAGGTAGGCCGCCAGCGCCGGCCACCGCCAGACGCCCGCCACCACCGTCACCAGCAACAGGGCCAGCAGCGCCTTCTCGGGGCCGAGCGTGGTCAGCGCGCCGGCGCATCCGGCCGCGGCCAGGGCCGGCCCGATCAGCCAGCGACCCGGCCAGGGATTCGCCAGCCGCTCGCGCGGGTAATCCCCGTCACCACGCGGGGCGGCCGGCGTCGCGGCGGCCTTGCCGCCCAGCTGACGCAGGCCTTCGGCCAGCCAGCCGACCTCGGGGGTTCGCCACGCGGCCTGGACGGCCACGAACACCACGGCCCCGGCCAGCGTGGCCGCCACTATCCCGGCCCGCGCGCCCAGCGGCTGCCCGAGCCAGCCGGGAACGGCGGTGGCGGCGATCCAGGCCGGCCCGGCCATGACGACCGACCCGGCCGCGAACTTTCCCAGCGAGGGCGCGAGGCGCTCCGTGCCCCGGGAGCCGAGCATCCGCCGCATCCTGATTATCAGGTGTCCCGCGGCCGCGACGACCGATACCGACACGGCCAGCCCGAGGACCGTCAGCACGGCCGTCCCGTGGGCGAGCACGCTCAGCCCGACGACGACGGTGCAGACGGCGGCCTGGACGATCATTGAACGCAGCGGTGACCTCGTGTCCTTGCGCGCATAGGAGGCGTAGGTCGTGATCATGAAGACGGTCTGAGCGACAACCGCCAGCGAGAGCGGGCGCAGCGCCGCGGTGACCAGGCCGACGCCCGCCGCCGAGTCCATGCTGCCGAAGGAGATGGCCGACGCCAGCGGCTTGGCCAGGACGAAGAAGCCGACGGCCGCGGGAATCGTGATGAAGAAGCCCAGCGCGAGCCCGCGGACGAGGGTGTCGCGGAACTCCCGGTCGTCCCCGCGCAGGCTCATCCGCGCCAGCCGGGGCACCAACGACAGGGCCACCGGCGCCGTGCCCAGGTTGTTCGCGAGGTTGTAGAAGTTCCAGGCAATGCCGAACGCGACGATCCCGCCGGGCAGGCGGTTGGCGGCGATCAGCAGCGCCAGGAGTTGCAGGGCTTCGAGCCCGGCCTGCCCCAGCGCCGGCAGCGCGCGCCGGACCACCGAGCGCACCTCGGGGTCGCGCCAGCCGAGGCGCGGCAGGAGCGTGACGCCGGCCCGCCGCGCGCCCCACCACTGGGTGGCCGCGTGCAGCGCGACGGCGCCGGTCGAGCCGAGCCCGAGCAGCAGGATCTCGCCGGTGGGCAGGTCGCCGATGTTCCTGCCCATGCCGTACAGGGCGCCCGTCATCGCGAGAACGGCGATGGTGCCCAGGTTCTCGACCGCAGGCGCCCCGGCGGCCAGGGCGAACCGCCGGCGGGCGTTCATCACCGCGGTCGCGGTGCCGACGACGCCGTAGAGGAACACCTGAGGGATCACGGTCACGATCAGCAGGCGCGCGACCCGGGCTTCCGCGGCGCCCACCGCTCGCGGCCCGCCGAGGACCGCGAGCTTCAGCGCGAGCGGGCCCAGGATGATCGCCAGCGGCGCGACCGCGACCATCGCCACCAGCGTGACGCCCAGGAAGCCGCCGGCCACGCGCTGCGAGGCTCGCCGGTCACCGGCGTCTATGTGGCGCACCAGAGCCGGGGCGAGCAGCGACGAGAAGAAGCCGCCGGCCAGGAAGCCGTAGTAGAGCAGGTTGGGCAGCGAGTTCGTGAACTGGTAGGTGTTCCCGGCGTACGTGGGCCCCAGCACCGCGGCGGCCACCGCGACTCTCGCCAGCCCGGTGACCCGGCTCACGATCGTCCACGCGGCGACCGTCAGGGAATCACCCGCCGCCGAAGCCGGCCGGGACAGCTCGGCGGTGGCGCTCATGGCGCGCCCTCATCCCGCACCGGGGCCAGAGGCCGTGAGCAGCGACGCGCCGGCGGAAGCAGCCACGGCGCGCTCCGGCTGCGGCGCCGCGACCGAGGCAGCGGGGACGCGGTCGCCGCGCGGGGACGAACCGCTCGCACCGTCGGCGATCCTGACCTCGTCGAGCAGCACGACGCGGCCCAGGCGCCGCGATAGCTCGGCGGCGTCGAGCACCTCGATGACCGACAGCCCGTCCTCACCGTCACTCAGGGGCCGGGCGTCGTTCGCGATGCACTCGACGAAGTGCCGGTCCTGCACGGCCAGCGGTTCGTCGGCGGAGACGTACGGCACGACGATGTCGCCGTAGCGGTACGACATCGGTGGCTGAGTCAGATCGTTGCTGTCGGGCGGGACGCACACGCCCTTGTCCAGGATCCGGATCTGCTCGTCGGCGGCCAGGTCGTCGTAGACGGCCATTTTCTTGCTGCCGACGGCCGTGACCCGGCGAACCTTGCACGGGTCCAGCCAGCTCACGTGGATGTTCGCGGACAGGCCGCCGTCGTCGAGGCAGTGGTCGTAGTACAGGCGCAGGTAGGCGACGTCCTCGAGCCTGCGGTGCGCGTGCCGGGACGCCCAGGCCTGCACCGCGACCGGCCGGCGGCCCAGCACGTAGTTGATGATGGAGACGTCGTGCGGCGCGAGATCCAGGATCACGTTGACGTCGTTCTGGTACAGCCCGAGGTTGAGCCGGGCGCTGTCGAGGTAGTAGACGTCGCCGAGTTCCTTGGTGCGCACGAGCTCGGCCAGCCTGCGGACCGCCGGGTTGTACTCGAACGTGTGGCCCACCATGAGCACGACCCCCGCTGCGGACGCGGCGGCCACCAGGGCCCGGGCGCCTGCGCTGGTGGGCGCGAGCGGCTTCTCCACCAGGACGTGCTTGCCCGCCCTGATCGCCGCCAGCGCGAGCGGCACATGCGTGCTCGGCGGCGTGGCCACGACCACGGCGTCGACATGCTCGAGCGCCGGCCCGAGCGCCTCGTAGCAGCGGGAGATCTTGTAGCTGCGGGCCAGGTTGCGCAGACGATCTTCGCGGCTGTCCACCAGGACCAGCTCGTCCACGCCGTCCGCCGCTTGCAGCACCCGGACGTGCTTCGACCCCCAGTAGCCGCATCCGGCCAGCGCGACGCGACAGCCGCCAGCCCTCGGCATTCCCGTCAACTGGGTTCTCCCCCTTCGTCTGGATCACCTCGGGCGGCAGCTCCGGATTTCCAGCGTCACCCCGTGGTCGTGAATCTAGGCTCCGGACGCGGGGAGCACATCCCTCAGCTGGCGTAGCAGTGTTCCGGGCAATTGGGATGCGCAGGTGCCCTGGCGATCCCTTAGCCGGCGTCATCGAAATCGGGCTGTTCCCAGACCCGGTCGCGCAAATACTCCTTGACCACGGCGATGTACTGGTTGGCCGCTGCGGTGTGCCAGCTTCCGGCGTACCAGCGCCCCACGCAGCCCCACAGATCGCCGGCGTGGTACTGCTGCCCTCTGGGCTCGTTGTTCAGCCATACCTCGTAGCCGTCGTAACAGGAGCGCCAGATGGCGTAGGCGGCGTCCACGTTCATCGCCGTTGACCGGCCAACACCCGGCCAGCTCGCCCTCTCGTAGGGATAACGGGTCTGCAAGATCCCGTAGCTTTGCGGGCACTCGCCGGGCGTGCCGTCGGCCCCGAGACCATGGCCGGGCGGGCAGAGGGCGGCGTCGGCTCCCCAGTCGCCGAGGTTGTCCTGTTCCCACCAGCTCTCCACCGCCGCCTGGGCAAAGACGATGTTCTGGTCAATGCCCCATTTGCAGGCCGCCCAGCGCAAAATCTCCTCGGTCGTGCCGGTGAAGTCGCCGCTGATGAGCGGCGCGAGGGTGCTCACCTGCGGGCTGTCACCCGCCGGAAAGAACGCCCGGGTTACCCGCTGGCCGGTGGTGTCGTTGAACTTCTTGTTCGCCGGCCTGTTCTCCGGGCTGGGCGACGCGCGCACGAGCCGGGCGCACTCGGCCCCGGAGGGCAGCCGGGCCCCGGGCGGGAGGGTGCCGAACTGAACCGGCGGCTCGACCGGCCGCGGCCGCGGCCCTGACCGCGGGGAAGGCGGGGAAGATTGCATGCTCCCGGCGACCGCCACGGCGACGATCACCAGGACGAAGCCCGCGGGCCAGGCGAACCTGGCTGGCCCGCCCCCCACGACTCGCTTCACGCGCATCACACCGGCAGCCCAGCACCCCAGCCTAGGCCCGGGTGACCGGCGCCGGTCCCGCCATTCGCAGTGTTTGCCCCTGCGTCATTTGCGGGGGCGCCGCGAGCCCGGTCAGCTGAACTTCGTTCTCGGCCTGGCCTGGAACTCGCCGTCGAGGTAGATGTCGGTCTTCTCGTTGTAGAAGCAGGCCAGGCCGGCGATCTTCTGGCTCTCCGGCAGCGGGGCCCGGTAGATCCAGACCAGGTCGTCGTGCACGGCCCGGCCGGTGTCCACGGACCAGTAGGTCGCGGCGCCCTTGTAAGGGCAGTGGGTGATCGTGGCCGATGGCCGGAGCAGATCCATCCGGACGTCGGTGAGCGGGACGTAGTACCGCGGCGGCAGCCCGGTCTCGAACAGGATCCGCGGCTGGGCCGACTCGGCCACCGTGACGCCGTCGACCTCGACCCGCACGTGCCGGGAGCTGGCCAGGATGTCCACCCGCTTGTACGGGTCGCGCGGGTGGGTGTAGACCGGCTCGTCCTCCTCGACCCACTCGCTCATCGCGTCCCAGTCGAAGCGGACCAGGTCGCGCAGGGGCTCGAGCGGCGAGTCCGGATAACGCAGGGCCGCCCGCTCCGCGGTGGCCGTGGCCACCTTGACGTGCAGCACCTGGCCGTCGCCGCGGCTCGGCGAGTGCGCGGTCTCGCCCGCCGGGACCAGCGCGGCCCGCACGTCGGACGCGGGCAGATAGTACGTCGGGTAGTACGGGTGCTCCCAGACCAGGAAGGGCGTTCTGGTGTCCGCGACCAGCTCGCCGCTCAGGTAGACGCGGATCCGCTTGGGTCCCTGCTCGACCCGGACGGTGCCGCGAGCGTTCTCCGACATTCCAGCCCCCTGCCGTGATCGGATAGCGTCAGGGTATGCGCTTGGGCGTTCTGGACGTGGGTTCCAACACCGTCCACCTGCTCGTGGTCGACGCGCACCAGGGTGCGCGCCCGCTGCCTGCATTCTCGCATAAGGCCGAGTTCCGGCTCGGTGAGCACCTGGATCCGGCCAACCGGCTGACCAGGGAAAGCGCGCTCCAGCTGCGCGACTTCGTGAACGAGGCGCTGCGCATTGCCGAGGACAAGGGCGTTCAGGAACTGATGGCCTTCGCCACGTCCGCGGTGCGCGACGCCGACAACGGCGACGAGGTGCTGGGCTGGATCAAGGACGAGACCATGGTCGACATCCAGGTGCTGCCGGGCCCCGACGAGTCGCGGCTGACGTTCCTGGCCGCGCGCCGGTGGTTCGGCTGGTCGTCAGGGCGGCTGCTGCTGCTCGACATCGGCGGCGGCTCGCTGGAGATCGCGTCCGGCGTCGACGAGGAACCCGGCGTGGCGATCTCGCTGGCCCTCGGCGCGGGCCGGCTGACCAGGGACTGGCTGGCCGCCGACCCGCCGTCAGCGGACGAGGTGCGAGCGCTGCGCAAGCACGTGCGGGCGGAGATCGCCGGCACGGCGGGCGCGGTCATGCGGGACGGGCGGCCGGACCACGCCGTCGCCACGTCGAAGACGTTCCGGCAGCTGGCCAGGATCGCGGGCGCGGCCCCGTCCAGCGAAGGTAACTACGTCCGGCGGTTCCTGCGGCACGCCGACGTGACCGCGCTCGCGGAGCGGCTGTCCAGGACCACCGTGGCCGAGCGCACCCAGCTGCCTGGGGTGTCCCGGGGACGAGCGCCCCAGCTCGCCGCGGGCGCGCTCGTGGCGGACGCGGCCATGGACCTGTTCGACCTGGCCGAGCTGGAGATCTGTCCGTGGGCGCTGCGCGAGGGCGTGATCCTCCGGCGCCTGGACGCGATCCCCGGCGGTCTCGGGGCCTAGGCCGGGGCCTGAGCCCCGGCCTAGGGTCGCCCTGGGCTCAGTCGATCCGCACGTTGTCCGCGGTGTCGTCGGGGGAACTCGGCCGCGGGCTGCCCGCGGCGTGCCGGGCGCCCTCGCCGGCCCCGGCCGGACGGCCCGGCGCATCGG
>JASHUI010000359.1:0-8157 GCA_030040095.1 Streptosporangiaceae bacterium
GGCAGCAGTGAGATCAGCATGCCGCCGGGGCGCAGCGTGCGCAGCGACCGCGCCGGATAGTCGCCGCCGAACGCGTCGAGCACCACGTCGACGTCGCGGACGGCCGCGGCGAAATCGGTGGTCGGGTAGTCGACCAGCTCGTCCGCGCCCAGCCCGCGGAGCAGGTCGTGGTGGCGCGCGCTGGCGGTGCCGATCACATGGGCCCCTCGGGCCTTGGCGATCTGGACGGCCAGGTGACCGACGCCCCCGGCGGCGGCGTGCACCAGCACCCGCTGCCCGGCAGACAGGCGCGCGGTGTCGGCCAGCGCCTGCCAGGCGGTCAGTGCCGCCAGGGGCAGCGCACCGGCCTGCACATGGTCAAGGTTGGCCGGCTTGAACGAGAAGGCGCGGGCCGGCCCGGTGACGTATTCGGCATGGGAGCCCGCGCCGTGCGGATAGGGCAGCATGCCGAACACCTCGTCGCCCGGCCGGAACAGGGTCACCCCGTAGCCGGTCGCCTCGACCACGCCGGACACGTCCCAGCCGAGGACGAAGGGCGGCGGGCCGAGGAAGACGCTGTGCGCCCGGTGCTTCCAGTCGGTAGGGTTCACCCCGGCCGCGTGCACCCGGACCAGGACCTGGCTGAGGCCGGGTTCCGGCCGGGGCAGTTCCACCTGCTTCAGCACCTCGGGCCCGCCAAGAACGTCCTGACTGATCGCGCGCATGGTCGCTGCTGTGGTCATGGACCAAGCGTGCCGTGGCGCCGGAAACGGGGGAAGTGGCGGCCGCCTGGCCCGGGACTACACCAGCGCCCTGCTGGCCCGGGACTACACCAGCGCCCTGCTGGCCCGGGACTACAGCAGTCCCCTCCTGGCCCGGGACTACATTTGAATGATTCGCTTTCTTGGATCATTCGCGTTTGTGACGATAGGGTTGGCGGCATGACCGCATCCCAGACTCCGACCCCGGCGGAGGAGTTGCGCGGTGCCGGCCTGAGGGTGACAGCGGCCCGCGTGGCGCTGCTCGACACCGTCCGCGAGGGTGACCACCTCGGCGTCGAGGCGATCGCCTCCGGCGTGCGCGCTCGCGTCGGCCATGTCTCCCTTCAAGCCGTCTATGACGCCCTCCACGCGCTGACCGCGGCGGGACTCATCCGCCGCATCGAGCCGGCCGGCAGCCCCGCCCGGTTCGAGGGCCGCGTCGGCGACAACCACCACCACGTCGTGTGCCGGTCGTGCGGCGTCGTCGCCGACGTCGACTGCGCGGTCGGCGAGGCGCCCTGCCTGACAGCGTCCAACGACCACGGCTTCTCGATCGGCGAGGCCGAGGTCATCTACTGGGGCCTGTGCCCCGGTTGTTCTACCGCGCGCAGTTCCTGGGAAATGTAATCCGCCTAGTCCGGAAGGATTTCCATGTCTGAGAACCACGATCCCGTTGTTGCCGAAGGCGCGACCCCGGAGAGCGGCGGATGCCCGTTCGCGCCGGGCCTCACGCACCCCACCATGGGTGACGCCAACCGCGACTGGTGGCCGAACCGGCTCAACCTGAAGATCCTGGCCAAGAATCCCGCCGTCGCCAACCCGATGGGCGACGCCTTCAACTACGCCGAGGAGTTCAAGACCCTCGACCTCGCCGCCGTCAAGCGCGACATCGCGGCCGTGCTGACGGACTCCAAGGACTGGTGGCCGGCCGACTTCGGCCACTACGGCCCGCTCATGATCCGGATGGCGTGGCACCTCGCCGGGACCTACCGGATCAGCGACGGCCGCGGCGGCGCCGGCGCCGGCCAGCAGCGCTTCGCGCCGCTCAACAGCTGGCCGGACAACGTCAGCCTGGACAAGGCCCGGCGGCTGCTGTGGCCGGTCAAGAAGAAGTACGGCAAGAAGATCTCGTGGGGCGACCTGATGGTCCTCACCGGCAACGTCGCCCTGGAGTCGATGGGCTTCAAGACGTTCGGCTTCGGCGGCGGCCGCGAGGACGTATGGGAGCCGGACGACGACGTCTACTGGGGCCCCGAGACCACCTGGCTCGACGACGAGCGCTACAGCGGCGACCGCGAGCTCGAGGACCCGCTGGCCGCGGTCCAGATGGGCCTCATCTACGTCAACCCGCAGGGCCCGAACGGCAGCCCGGACCCGCTCGCGGCGGCGCGCGACATCCGCGAGACGTTCCGCCGGATGGCGATGAACGACGAGGAGACGGTCGCCCTGATCGCGGGCGGGCACACGTTCGGCAAGACCCACGGCGCCGGGCCGGACAGCAACGTCGGCCCCGACCCCGAGGCGGCCCCGATGGAGCAGCAGGACCTGGGCTGGAAGAGCACGTTCGGCACCGGCGTGGGCAACGACGCGATCACCAGCGGCATCGAGGTGATCTGGACCGACACCCCGACGACCTGGGACAACAGCTTCTTCCGGATCCTGTTCGGCCATGAGTGGGAGCTCACCCAGAGCCCGGCAGGCGCGCACCAGTGGCAGCCGAAGGGAGGCGCGGGCGCGGGCACCGTCCCGGACCCGCACGACCCGTCGAAGCGCCGCACCCCGATGATGCTGACGACCGACCTCTCGCTCCGGTTCGACCCGATCTACGAGCCGATCTCGCGGCGCTTCATGGAGGACCAGGACGCGTTCGCCGACGCGTTCGCGCGGGCCTGGTTCAAGCTGACCCACCGCGACATGGGCCCGGTCGTGCGCTACCTCGGGCCCGAGGTGCCGTCCGAGACGCTGATCTGGCAGGACCCCGTTCCGGAGGAAGACCACGAACTGGTGGACGCGGCGGACATCGCCGCGCTCAAGGGCCAGATCCTCGCCGCGGGACTGTCGGTCTCGCAGCTGGTCTCCACCGCGTGGGCGGCGGCGTCGTCGTTCCGCGGCAGCGACAAGCGCGGCGGCGCCAACGGCGCGCGCATCCGCCTGGAGCCGCAGAGCGGCTGGGAGGTCAACAACCCCGACCAGCTGGCCACGGTGCTCCGGGCCCTGGAGGGGATCCAGCGGTCCTTCAACGCCGCCCAGGGCGGCGGCAAGAAGATCTCCCTCGCCGACCTGATCGTGCTGGCCGGCGGCGTGGGCGTCGAGCAGGCGGCCCGTAGCGCCGGCCACGACGTCGAGGTCCCGTTCGCGCCGGGCCGCACCGACGCGTCGGCGGACCAGACCGACGTGGAGTCGTTCGCGGTGCTCGAGCCGAGGGCCGACGGGTTCCGCAACTACGTCGGGAAGGGCGTCCGGCTGCCCGCCGAGTACCTGCTGCTCGACAAGGCGAACCTGCTCACGCTGAGCGCGCCCGAGACGACGGTCCTCGTCGGCGGCCTGCGCGTCCTGGGCGCGAACTACAACGGGTCGAAGCTGGGCGTCTTCACCGCGACCCCCGGGTCGCTGACCAACGACTTCTTCGTCAACCTGCTCGACATGGGCACGACGTGGGAGCCGACGTCCGGGGACGCGAACACCTTCGAGGGCCGCGACGCCGCCACGGGCGAGCCGCGGTGGACCGGCAGCCGGGCCGACCTGGTCTTCGGGTCCAACTCCGAGCTGCGCGCGGTCGCCGAGGTGTACGGCAGCGACGACGCGAGGGAGAAGTTCGTGAGCGACTTCGTCGCGGCGTGGGTCAAGGTGATGAACCTCGACCGGTTCGACCTGGTCTGATCGGTACGCGGTGTCCGGGCCGGCCCGTCCGGGCCGGCCCGGACGCCCTCGCCGCACGCAGTAGGCTCGGTGCTGGCGGAGCGATGAGCCGTTCAACGGTGGCGACGAGATACTGGCACCGCACCGAGGACGGGCGGGTGCAGTGTGACGTCTGCCCGAGGGCCTGCCGCCTGCGCGAGGGGCAGCGCGGGTTCTGCTTCGTCCGGATGCGCCAAGACGACGAGGTGGTGCTGACCACCTACGGGCGCTCCAGCGGCTTCTGCGTCGACCCGATCGAGAAGAAGCCGCTCAACCACTTCCTGCCCGGCTCGCCGGTGCTGTCGTTCGGCACGGCCGGGTGCAACCTGGGCTGCCGGTTCTGCCAGAACTGGGACATCTCGACGTCGCGGGAGATCGACACGCTGGCCGACGCGGCCTCACCCGACGCGATCGCCCGGGCCGCCGCGGACCTGGGGTGCCGCAGCGTGGCGTTCACCTACAACGACCCGGTGATCTTCCTGGAATACGCCATGGACGTGGCGGACGCCTGCCGCGGCCGCGGCATCAAGGCGGTCGCGGTGACGGCCGGCTACATGTCGGCCGAGCCGCGGGCCGAGTTCTACCGGCACATCGACGCGGCGAACGTGGACCTCAAGGGGTTCACCGGCGACTTCTACCACCGGGTGTGCCTGGGCCGGCTGGACCCGGTGCTGGACACGCTGCGCTACCTCGTGCACGAGACCAGCGTGTGGGTGGAGATCACCAACCTGCTGATCCCCGGGCTGAACGACTCCGACGGGCAGATCGGCGCGATGACCCGCTGGGTGGCCGGCGAGCTCGGGCCGGACGTCCCGGTGCACTTCACCGCGTTCCACCCGGACTTCAAGCTTCGGGACCGAACGAGCACGCCTCCCGCCACCCTGGTCCGGGCCCGCCGCATCGCCCTCGACAACGGCATCCGCCACGCCTATACCGGCAACGTCCACGACGCCGCCGGCCAGAGCACGTACTGCCCCGGGTGCGGCCAGGTCGTGATCGAGCGCGACTGGTACCGGCTCGGCGCCTGGCGCCTGGCCGAGGACGGCCGTTGCGCCGGCTGCGGCACCCGGGTGAACGGCGTGTTCGACGGGCGCCCGGGCCGGTGGGGGCCGCGGCGGCTGCCGGTCCGGCTGGGCGGGCCCGGTCCGGGGGGAGACGGCGCGTAAAATACCCGCGTCTGGCGAGCCTGGCCGCTACGCGAGCGCGTCGTAGATGGCCTGCCCGTAGGCGGAGGCGCGGTCCGAGCCGACGATTCCCGCCCCCATCTTGTTCATCATGTACGAGATCGTCGCCCTTCGGTCGGTGTCCATGATGATCATGGAGCCGCCCCAGCCGCCCCAGAAGCAGACCTTGCCGTCCGGGAGCCAGGGCAGCAGGTCGGGCTGGGGCAGCCCGTAGCCGATGCCGAAGCGCAGCGGTATCCCGAGCACGAGATCGGGGCCGTTCTGCTGCTCGCGGAAGATCAGGTCGATGGTGTCCTGGCCGAGCAGCCGCACCCCGTCGACCTGGCCGCCGCGGGCGAGCACCGACATGATCCGGGCCACCGAGCGCGCGTTGCCGTGCCCGTTGGCGGCGCCGATGTCCGCGAGCCGCCAGGCCGGCGTGTTGGCCACCTGGGCCTCGACGGCCGGCCCGGTCAGCGTGCGGACCGCCGGGCTGTCGGCGGGCAGCGCGGCCAGGTCAAAGGCCAGCGGGGGCGGCGGCACCACGTCGGCGATCCTGCCCCAGTCGGCTTCGGCCGCACCGATCTGGAAGTCCGCGCCCAGGGGGCCGGCGATCTCGTCGGCCACGAACTGCTTCAGCGTCTGGCCGCTGATCCGGCGGACGACCTCGCCGACCAGGTGACCGTAGTTGAGCGCGTGGTAGCCGGACGCGGTGCCCGGCTCCCACCAGGGCGCCTGGGCGGCCATCCGGGAGGTGGCCTTCGCCCAGTCGTAGAGATCCTCCACGACGGCGGGCTGGTCCAGCCCCGACACCCCGCTGGCATGCGACATCACGTGGCGGACCAGGACGTTCTGCTTGCCGGCCGCCGCGAACTGCGGCCAGTACGCCGCGACCGGGGCGTCGACGTCCAACTCGCCCCGGTCGGCCAGCATCAGCGCGGCCAGGCTGGTCACCGTCTTGGTCGACGACCAGACGTTGGTGATGGTGTCTTGCGACCAGGGGACCGTCCCGGCCTCGTCGCGGTGCCCGCCCCAGAGGTCGATGACCAGCTCACCGTCGATATCCAGGACCAGCGAGACGCCGAGTTCCTCGCCCGAGTCCAGGTTCCGCGCCAGCGCGTCGCGCACCGCGCCGAACCGCGCGTCACACCGGCCGTGCAGATCCGCCATGGTCGTTTGCCCTCCCCCTCGTCGAGGTCCGGTTAGGGGACATTGTCGGGGCTGGCGAGGGCAATCACCAGAGGCCAGAGGGCCCGCGGGCGCCGGCGGCCCGGGTCAGAAACCGGCCGTGCGCCCGCCGTCGATGTGCACGACCTGGCCGGTGACGAAGGGCGACGACTCGAGGAAGAGGATGCCGCGGACGATGTCGCTGATCTGGCCCACGTGCCCCATCGGCGGGAGTTGCTCGCCCTGGTCGCCCCGGTAGCTCTCCGGCGGATGCATCGGTGTCTGGATGATGCCGGGAGCGATGGCGTTGACCCGGATGCCGCGGGTGGCGTACTCGACGGCCAGCGACCGGGTGACCGCGGCCAGGGCGCCCTTGGTCAGGCCGCCCAGGGCCGACGGCGCCCGGGAGTCCGCGTAGTCGGCGATGGCCGCGGACATGTTGACGACGTGGCCGCCGCCCCGCCGGAGCATCTCGGCGATGGCCCGCTGGGTCAGCCAGAAGAATCCGGCCAGGTTGACCCCGGTGACCAGGGCGTAGTCCTCCGCGGTGTAGTCGGTGAACGGCTTGCTGACGAAGACACCGGCGTTGTTCACGAGGGTGTCGACGCGCCCGAACCGGGCCAGCGTCTCGCCGATGATCAGGTCGGCGGTCGCGGGCTCGGAGATGTCACCCTCGACGGTGAGCACCTGCGGGTCCTCCGAGGGCTTCATCGTGCGGGCGTTGGCCACGGCGGCCCAGCCCCGGTCGCGGTACCCGGCGACGACGCCGGCGCCGATGCCCTGCGAGGCCCCGGTGACGATGACGACCTTCTGCTCGTTCTCGGTCACTTGTCTGTCCCCTCCCCGAGGTTGCCATGCGGTCGGTTCTTGGCGCCCGCCGGGTCGCTCGGATGCTCGGTGACCGGCGTGGTCGCCACGGTCGTCCAGGAATCCAGGGGCAGCGATTTCAAGATCGCCTGCATCTCGGCCGGGTCCGCGGCCCGCCACAGCCCCAGCACGCGGCCCTGGTCCAGCGTCCAGAGCCGCTCGAGATGCCCCTGCCTGGCCAGGTCCCGCGCGCGATCCGCCTCGCGCGCCCGCGTGTCCTTGACCGCCTGGTCCGGCGTGCCATCCGGGATCGTGATCGTGAAGGTGGTCAGGAACTCCGTGGCCTGCCCCGGCCCGGTGCCTCCTCCCGGGTCGTTCGGGTGCGGCCCGAGCGGCGTGACCTCGTCGGTGCGCCACACCCGCAGCGGCATCGAGGCCAGGACCTCCTCGAGCCCGTTCGCGTCGGCGGCCACGAAAAGACCGAGCGTCCGCCACTCACCGGGCTCGAGCGGAGGGCGGAAGAGCCGGAGCAGGTGCCCCTCCCCCGCAAGCTGGCGCGATCGGGCGGCCTCGCGCGCCCGGACCTGGTTGACCTCCTCCTGCGACACGCCGTCCGGCACGTGAGTGGTCATGCTGACGAGATACTCCATGGCACGCCCCTCCAGGGTGCTCCGCCGCTCGTCCCAAGGACCGCTGCCCTCCCAGTCTGGTCTGCGCGGCCTCCGGCGGTGCGACCCAGGGGTCCGGTTCCCGGGGCACAGCCGGCCAGTGCTGGGCGTGGCGAAAGTCACAGACCAGGTCCATATGGTCGCCACCATGACATAGGGTGGCCCGAGCCCAGGGCTCGGCTGAGCCACGGACAACGGGCGGAGCATATGAACGAGACATGTGACCGATGCGGGCCGGCGGTCCTCGCCGCCTACCGGCTGGAGCGGCGCGCGGAGCTGTATCTGTGCCGTGGCTGCGCGAGCCGCCACTGGCCGGCGCTCGCCGCGCAGGGCTGGAGCATCTGGGTCGCCTGCGAGCGCGCGCTGGCTCCGCAGGAGGCCATGCGCTCGGCGGCAGAGCCCATGCCCGCGTTATCGGCGATGTCTCACGCCTGGGGCGCGAACGGCGGGTCGGGCGGCTCGCCCCACCAGCCGCGCAGGAACTTCCCGGCCAGCTCGACGGCGCCGGCGAGGGGCCCGTCCCGGTGGCCCAGCGACTCGCGGATGACGCCCGCGATCGTGGCTTCGACGTTCGCGAGGACCTCCGCCGGGGTGGCGTCGGCTGCCGACCGGTAGCCGATCACCGCGCCCGCGTTGCACACGAAGTCCGGCAGGGCCACGACGCCGCGCTGGCGGAGCACCTCGGCCCCGCTGGCGGTGTAGGGCGCGTTCGCC
>JASHUI010000360.1:0-3269 GCA_030040095.1 Streptosporangiaceae bacterium
CGGTCACGCCGATCTGCGCGGCCGGGGGCGCGGGCCCCACGGCGCTGGAGCCGATCACTCGGCGCCGCCGAGCCGCAGCCGCGGGTTGAGCACGGTGTACAGGACGTCCGCGGTGAGCGTGGCCGCCATGTACACGACGCCGATCGTGAGCACGCCCGCCTCGAGCATCGGGAAGTCCTTGCCGTTGGCCGCGGTCCAGATCAGGTTCCCGATGCCCTGGTAGTTGAACAGGTGCTCGACCACGACCAGCCCGCCGACCAGGTAGCCGGTCTGGGTGGCGATCACGGTGATCGTCGGGAGCAGCGCGTTGCGCAGGATGTGGCGGCGGATCACCACCGAGCGCGGCAGGCCCTTCAGCGTGGCGGTGCGCGCGTAGTCGGATTCGAGGGCCTCGATCGTGCCCGCCCGCGCCATCCTGGCGATGTAGCCGAACAGCACGAGCACCAGCGGGATCGCGGGCAGGATCAGGTGATCGAGCTGGGACAGCGCGGACGCCCCGGGGCCGGCCGAGGCCTGGACCGGCAGCCATTTCAGCTCGACCGCGAAGATCACGATGAGCACGATCCCGGACACGAACTCCGGCAGCGTGGCCGCGGACAGGCCGGTCACCGAGATGACCCGGTCGGTGGCCCGGCCGTAGCGCAGCGCCGCGACCACGCCCCCGGCGATGCCGAGCGGTACCACGATGACGAACGCCAGGGCCGCGAGCTTGACCGAGTTCACCAGGGCCGAGCCGATCTGCGGCGCGACCGGCGTCCGGAGCTGGTAGGAGATGCCCATGTTGCCGTGCACCAGGCCGGAGACCCAGCTCCAGTACTGGGCCAGCAGGGGCCGGTCCACCCCCAGCTGCTGATCGAGGGCGTGCACGGCGCTCTGCGCGGCGAGCGGCCCGAGTATCGCGCGGCCCGGGTCGCCGGGCAGCACCTGCCCGGCGAAGAAGACGATAACGCTGAGCAACCACAGGGTGACCAGCGCTAGCCCGAGGCGTCTCAGGATGTACGTCGCCACGACTTCCCCCTGGGACGACTGCGGTCAGGCAGCCCACCGTTATCGGATGGACGCAGAGCCTAGTTTCCAGTGGTTAATGCCGCAACGACTTAGCCGCCCTTTGCGCGGAAACGTGATCTGATCGGGACATTGTGTGGCGGCCGGCCCCGCCTGGCGGGACCCGTGAATACCCGCGATGACCTGGATTTTACCGGGGCCGTGAGATTGCGGAATGGATCGCTGCGGCCAGGCTGGCCGGCGGATTTCATTCCGTTACGGAATAACACGCCTCTAGCCGCCGGCGATCGGCGCGGCTAGCCTCGGGACCGTGCCAGGAAACGCGATGCTTATCGCCGGAAACGCCATCAGGTGAAGATCACGGCCATCCGCCTGGACCGGATGCGGCTGCCGCTGGACCCGCCGTTCCGCGCGGCCTGGGACCCGGTGCCGCGCGGGCACGCCGACGCCACCCTGGTCCGGGTGGAGACCGACGAGGGCGTCACCGGGCACGGCTCGGGCGACACCATGGACGGATTCGAGGCCTACCAGGACCTGTTCCTCGGCCAGGACCCGCTGCGGATCGCCCGGCACGCGGCCGTGATCGAGACGATCGGCTTCCACGCGGGCCGGTACTGGCCGCTGGAGGCCGCGCTCTGGGACATCGCCGGCCAGGTGGCCGGGCTCCCGGTGTCGGTGCTGTTCGGCGGGGCCGGGCGGAGCGTCCGCGCGTACGCGTCGTTCGGCGAGCTGAAGAGCCCGCCCGACCGGGCCGAGGCGGCGCTGGCCGCCAGGGCCGAGGGTTTCCGAGCGGTGAAGATCCGCATCGGCCGCGAGGACGTGGCGTCCGGGCTGGCCGCGGTCCGGGCCACCCGGCAGGCGGTCGGCGACGACATGGACATCATGGTCGACCTGAACCAGTGGTGGCGGATGGCCGGCGACACCTCGCCCGCGCTGGACCTGGCCGCCGTCCGGCGGATCGCCGCCGAGCTGGCCGAGCTCGGCGTGCTCTGGCTGGAGGAGCCGCTGCCCGGCGGCGACCTGGCCGGGATGCGGGCGCTGCGCGAGCAGACCGGGATCCGGGTGGCCGGCGGCGAGATGGCCCGGACCATGCCGGAACTGCTCGGCGCGCTGCAGGCGGGGGCACTGGACGTGGTGCAGCCGGACGCCGTGCTCGCGGTGGGCATGCTCGGCGCCCGGACCGTCGCCGACCTGGCCCGGGCCGGCCACCGCTGGTTCACCCCGCACACCTGGACCAACGGGCTCGGCCTGCTGGCCAACCTGCACGTCGCCGCCGGGGTCGGGGCGGGCCCGTACCTGGAATTCCCCTACGACCCGCCCGGGTGGACGCCGCGGCGGCGCGACTTCTTCCTCGCCGCGCCGCTGCTGACCGACGCCGGCGGGTACCTGACCGTTCCGGACCGGCCGGGCCTCGGCGCGCGGATCGACGAGGACGCGGTCGCGCGGTGGGCGCGGTGACCGGGCCCGGGCTGGCCGGGACCGAGCTGGTGATCGCCCCGGCGCCGGCCGCCACGTGCAGGTTGGCCAGCAGGCCGAGCCCGTTGGTCCAGGTATGCGGGGTGAACCAGCGGTGCCGCAGCAGGGCCAGCTCGGCGATGGTCCTGGTGCGGAGCATGCCGACCGCCAGCACCACGTCGGGCTGCAGAACGTCCAGCGCGTCCGCCGCCAGCGCGTCCAGCAGCTCGGCCGGGGTCCTGCCCATCTCGCCGCCCGCGACCCTGATCTGCTGGCGCAGCGCGCGCATGCCGTCCAGGTCGCCGCCGGGCAGCGGCTCCTCGAGCCAGAACACGCCGAGGTCGGCGAGTTCGGCCGCGATCGGGCGCACCGCGGCCAGGTCAAGCGCGGGTGAGGTGTCGCCGGCCATCCGCCACCACTGGTTCAGGTCGGCCATGATCGCGATACCGTCGCCGACGGCCGCCCGGGTGGCACGCACGGCCGCCAGGCTCGAACCGGGGTCCGTTCGGGAAATCCTGATTTTCATGGCCTGGAAGCCGGCAGATTTTGCCGCCAGGGCCGCCTCGGCGCGGGCGTGAGGGCTCCTGGCCTCGCCGAACGACGCATAGGCGGGCAGGCGGCGGGTGGCGCCGCCGAACAGGACGCTGACCGGCTGCCCGGTCACCTTCCCGAGGATGTCCCAGAGCGCGGCCTCCACCGGCCAGTAGCGGCCGGCGTGGAAGCTGATCGACTCGAGGGTCTTGACGTGATCGGCGATGTTCAGCGGGTCGCGGCCGACCAGCAGGGGCTCGAACGGCTCGAAGCCGTCC
>JASHUI010000361.1:0-5900 GCA_030040095.1 Streptosporangiaceae bacterium
GACGGCCGTATCGCTCGGCACCGCGTTCCTGCGCTGCCCGGAGAGCGGTGCCCACCCGCTGCACAAGGCGGCGCTGGCCGACCCGCACCGCACCGCCACCACGGTCACCCGGGCGTTCAGCGGCCGGCCCGCCCGGGCGATCGTCAACCGTTTCGTGCTCGACCACCCCGACGCGCCCGCCGGGTACCCGGAGATCAACAACGCCACCCGGCCGCTGCGGGCCGCGGCGGCCGCGGCCGGTGATCCCGACGGGATGAGCCTGTACGCCGGGCAGGGCTTCCGCTCCGCCTCCGACCGCCCGGCCGCGCAGATCATCGACAAGCTGGCCACGGGCGTGCCCTGGTGAGCGGGCCCTCGCCGCCGCAGGCGGCCGCCCGGCTGCTGCTGGCCGCGGAACGTGTGAGCACCGAGGCCAGGCTGGCCGCGCTGCGGCGGGATTTCGACGCCATCGTCTCCTCGTCGGCGTCCGCGGCCGGGGCCGACGACGAGCACGACCCGGAGGGCTCGTCGACGGCGTTCGACCGGCAGCATGTGGCCAGCCTGATCGGCCAGGCCGCGGACCGCCTGACCGAGATCGCCCGGGCCGAGGCCAGGCTCGACGAGGGCAGCTACGGCCGCTGCGAGCGGTGCGGGCGGCCGATCGCCGCCGAGCGCCTGGCCGCCCGGCCAGCCGCGACGACCTGCATCGCCTGCGCGCGCCGCCGGCCTTGACATCAGCCTTTCCAGCGGCGCAGGCGCACGGCCACCGACCAGGCCTCGATCACGTTCCGGTCCGGCCCGTCCGGGAGCGCGTCATCGTCCCGCAGCGCCTCCGGATCCGGCCTCTGGCCCAGGCGGCCCGCCGTCACCGTCCCCCCGCCCGCCGCCCTGATGCCCGGCGGGCGGGGCCGACCTGCTCGAGAACCGCGTCGGCAAAATAAGTTGTCTGGGCATCCACACCGGGCTCAGCGTGCCCTGGGCGGCCTCGGCGCTGTGCCTCTTGCCGCCCGAGCCGCGCAGCACGTAGGCGATGCCGACCGCGATGGCCGCGCCCGCCGCCGGGCCGACCAGGTAGGCCCACCACGAGGTCCAGTCGCCGAGGACCAGGGCCGGGCCGAGCGACCGCGCCGGGTTCATCGACGCCCCGCTGACCGGTGATCCCCACAGCCCGGCCAGTGCGATGTAGCTGCCGACCGCGATGGCCGCGAACGAACCGACCGCCTGGGCGCCCGACGCGGTGCCCAGGATCGTGCTGACCAGGCCGACGGTCAGTAGCGCCTCCCAGAACAGCGCCGTCAGCGTCGATATCCCCGGGCCCGGCAGCGTCAGCCCCGCGGAGCCATGCCTGCCGATCAGCGCCCACAGCAGCAGAGTGGCCAGTACGGCCCCGGCGAACTGGGCGATGACGTAGTTCAGCACCCTGCGCCAGGGGAAGTCTCCGCGCAGGGCGAAGGCGATGCTGACCGCCGGGTTGAGGTGGGCGCCGGACACAGTCCCCATGAACAGGATGATTGCCATCACCATGAGAGCGGGCGCGACCACGCGCGCGGAGGTTGGGATGACGTGACCGCCGAATCTGGCATTGACCATCCCGCCGCCCGCGGCCACGAGCACAAGGAAAAAGGTGCCTAGCAGCTCGGAAAAGATTCGGCGCCACTCGTATTTGTTATCCCAGAAATCGAACCGGTGAGCAAAGGTGTTCGGCTCGCCTATGGATCGCAGGGCGATTGTCGCGCTGCTGACGACCTGCTCCGCGTTGTCCGGCGCGTCCAGCGCGCCTGGCCCGGCTTGGCTGCTGCTCATCGGCATGCCTCCTGAAGTCGGCGACCGGCCCGTCCCCGCGCGAATCAATACCCCCATAGTGGGACAGATGTCGGCGATCACAGATACGGGACGGTAGCTTGTGAAAGCCCGCAAGCGCCTCGGCCGGCGCGGGTGCTGCGTTTATTTGAGGTGCCAGACGTTGAGCTTAACGTGCTCGGCCAAGTCGAAGGCGTGCTGACGCACCCGGGCCTCGACGGCGTCGGCGTCCCGCGCTTCGAGCGCCTCGAGGATGTGCGCATGGTCGACCACCGACAGCGCCATACGGTCCTCGTCTTCCGTGGCCCCCTGCCGGATCGCCCGCATGTGGATCTGCAGCCGCGAGATCAGCCCGGAGAACAGCTCCGAGTGCGCGAGCTCGACGATCCGCTGGTGAAAGGCCAGGTTGACCTGGGAGTACTCGTTGAGCGGGAGTATCGGCCGCTTGTCATCCGCCGACAGGGACCGTCCAGACCCGTGGAACTCCGGGAACCGGGCGGCCAGATCGGCGATCTCGTTGTCGGTGGCCCGCTCGGCGGCCAGGCGCGCCGCCATGGCCTCGAGTGCCGCAGAGGCCAGAATCACCTCGATGATCTCCGCCTTGGTCTTCCTGATGACGTACACGCCCTTGCGGGGCACGGCCCGGACAACTCCCTCGCTCTCGAGCCGGAGCAGTGCTTCGCGTACCGGGGTGCGGCTGATGCCGAGCCCTTCGGCAAGGGCGCGCTCGTCAAGCCGGCAGTCGTGATCGCTGCCGTCGTAGATCGGCATCTCCGCGATTGCCTCGCGCAGGATGTCGTACGCCCGGGAGGTCAGGGTGGCCTCGGCGGCCATGCTCTTCAGAACGAGGCGCTCAGGCCCGCGGCGCGCCGGGCCTGGCCTCGATTGTAGCGATGTGATGGGTTCCCCCCCATTCATCCCTTCGCGGGCCATTTAGCGTGCTCCGGAATTGCCTGCGAGGTACCAGGATAGTGTATGCCGTAGTCGACAATTTGTTCTTCTCAGCACGAAATCGTTCATCCCCGCGGCCGGGACGCGGAGCGGAATGTTTGCGCCAGGCGGCGCAATAGATCCGCCGCTAATGCCCCGGTGGCGAAATCACTCGCGTTTCCGGTCCCCGCCTTCGGCAGCGCGGCGAGGAGTAGCCCCTCCAGGGGGAGCGGACCAGGCGAGGCCCGGGAGTGGCCGGTCAGCCGGGGGCGGGGTAAGAGGCGGACGCGACGGCGACGGCCTCGTCGGCGTCCTCGGGCAGCAGGAAGCCCTCGGCCACGGCCCGCGCGGTGGCGGCGCGGAACGCGGCGGTGTAGTCGTCGCGGCCGCCCGGGTAGCGGCGCGCCAGTTCGGCGCCGTCGAAGAGCCGGGTCGTGCCGAGCAACACGCAGACCCCGGCCGCACCGGGCGGGGCGAGCCCGGACAGCGCCGCGACCGGCACGTCGACCCATCCGGTCCTGATCCCGCCGCGGGCATTGCCGGCCTCGTCGGTGACCAGCCGCATGTGATCGTCCGGGTCGGTCTCCAGCCGGGGTGAGGACGGGGGCGGCGACCCGCCCCGGGCCCACCGGTCCAGGTGCGCGATCGCGGCCTGGGCCACGTAGTGGTGCTGCGGCCCGGAGTTGACCGGCGCGGGGCATTGCATCCCGAGCGGCTCGCGGGTCGGCGCCAGCATCCGGGCCAGATCGGCGGGCGACAGTGCGCCGGAGTCGCTGAAGGCGGCCCCGAGGGCGTAGGTGTCGGCGTGCGAGGCCCCGGCTATCTCCCACCAGCGGAACCGGCCGCTGTCCGGCTGACGCGCCGTGATCCCGGCCAGGGGGCCGGTCACGTCGCTCTCGGTCTGCACGGTCAGCACGGGCCACCGGCCGTCCGTGCGCATCCGCGCGCCGTCCGGCCCGGTGCGGATCCGGCCGTCCCAGCCGCTCAGCGGCGCGGCGAATCCGGTGCGGCAGCCGATCAGGTAACCGTCGCACGCGGCGTCCGGCGGCAGCGTCGGCGCCACCGCGTTGAGGTAGCTGACCAGGTGGATCGCGGACTGGGACTGCCCGGCCGCGAGCAGGCACTCCACCGGGAGCGATCCCAGCACCGCGCCGGACCGGACCGCGCGCGCGGCCTGCGCGAAGATGTCGTAGCTGAACGCGTCGCCCGGGTGGTGCAGCGACCCGTAGCGAGCCGGATTGCTCTCTTTCAGCGCGGGCAGCACCATCGTGCGCCGCGTCGCGGCGTCCGGCTCGGCGCCCGCGTCGTCGAAGATGCTGCCGCCCTCGACGCCCGCTCGCTGGGCCGACACGCCGATCCAGGCCCAGCCCGACCGGACGATGTGCCGGTGGGTCAGCATCCAGTGCGCCGGAGCGTCGAAGCCGGCGCTGACGTTGAGCCACTCCAGGACGACCGTGCCGGTGAACGCGCCCGGGTCGGCCGGGCGGCCCGCCACCAGCCGGGTGGTGAACGGCGCCTTGCCCGAGGGCGTGACCTGCCAGTAGCCGTCCGCTCCGAGCGGCCCGGCGGGCTCGAAGCTGGTCGCCGTGCCGTCGAGGAAGAACTCCTCCAGCACGTAGCCCACCTGGCCGAGGCCGAACCCCGCCATGATGATCTCCGGCTGTCCCCCGACGGGCCCGGTCAGCCTCGCGGATTCGTCCATTTCCGGCACGTTACCGGACCAGCGACCTCGGCACACGCGACACAAGGCGTGCGCCGCCGGGTGCTCGGCTGGCCGGAACCGCTCTCGGGCTGGCTGCGGCCGCCGCGCTCAGGTCTCCCTGGCGTCCTCGGGCTCGGCCACCCAGGCCGAGAACACCGGCAGGCCGTGCCACGGACCGGGAGTGCCGGCCGGCTGGCTGCGCGGGCCGGGCGGGTCCACGGTGACCGCCACCACGGCGTACGGGTGCCCGAACCGCAGCTCGGCGGTCCGGACCAGAGCCTGCCGGGCCGGCATCATGGCCATGGCGACCCCCACCGCCGACACGGCGGCGGCCTCGAAGCCGACCCGGCCGTACCGGGCCATGGCCGACTGCGCGGCCTGCCAGGGATTACCGGGCGCCAGGGCCTGCGCCGCGGCGGCGAAGCCGAGCCGGGGGTCGGTCAGGTTGTGCTGGCTGTGCGCGGACCAGGCGGGCAGTACCGCCGTGCACCGCTCCTGCCGGGCGGCCGCCGCGCCCCTGACGCTCTGCGTCCGTTCGCTGATCGTCCACAGCGGCCCGTCGCCCAGCGGCAGGTCGAACAGCGACCGGCGCGGCACCGGCCCGCCGGTCGCCAGCGCGGGAGCCAGATCGTAGGCGGCGTCCAGAACGTCCGCCGCGGGCACCCCGGGCGCCGCCGCCACCGAGGTGACCAGCAGGCCGCCCCGGGCCCGGGCGGTGTGCACGGCCACGTCGCCGACGGCCTCGGTCGCGACCACGAACTGCTGGTGACCGGGGCCTTCCGGGGTCCGCAGCACCCGGCTCAGCGTGGCCGCCCACGGGCTCGACGGGCCGAGCGCGGCACCCGGCGCCAGGTCGAAGGGGCGCTCCCAGGAGACGCGCGTCGCGAGCACGGTCGCGATCAGGAGCCAGATCGACGGATCGTTCAGGGGGAACCTCTCGATGAGGCCGGAGGTGTGGCGGCGGGCCCAGGCGTCCAGCTCGGCCTGGCTGACCAGCGGACCCTGCGCCACCTCGGGCGGCAGCCCGGCCAGCCAGCGGGACAGCGCCTCGGAGGCCGCCCCGTCCTGGCGACGCCAGACCGCGGCCCCGACCGGAACCAGGGGATGCGGGCTGGCCAATAGCACAGACGCGAGTTCCCCGGCCGCGCCCGGGTCGGTGCCCAGCGTCGCGTTCAGGATTCTGCTGGTCTCGCCGTCGCCGGCCGGCGCGCAGAGCGCGAGCAGCAACCATGCGCCGAGGGGCGAGCCCACCTGATGACGCGGGCCGGCCACGGCGTGGAAGCGGCGGGCGTAGCCGGCCAGCGGTACGGCGACGTCGGCCGCGGTCAGGGTCACGCAGTCCACTGTGCCACTGGTCGGTGCCGCGGCGAAGCATCGGCACCGGGCGCGGCGGGCCGCCGGGCCGGGCCAGGCCCAGCGCCCGGCTTTGCGGAGGCTCGGTTCAGCTGGCGTCGCGCAGCAGGCGGACCGGGGCGGCCCGGGCGGCCTC
>JASHUI010000362.1:0-6331 GCA_030040095.1 Streptosporangiaceae bacterium
GCCGGCCGCCGTGCGCGCTGGACAGCAGCCGCTGCCGGGCCAGGTCCTCGGCGTCCTCATAGGCCGCGATCGCGGCGACGGCCAGCGCGACGGCGGAGCCGCGCTGCTGGGCGAGCCTGCCCTCGCCGCGGGCCCGGTCGATCCAGGCGGTGTCCGCGCTCGCGTCGATCACCTCGGGCTGGTCCAGCAGGTCGAGCACGAAGCTCTTATTCGTCGCGCCGCCGGCGATGATGACCGTGGTCTCCGCCATCGCGCGGCGCAGCCTGGCCAGGGCCTCGCCGCGGTCCCGGCCGCAGGCGATGATCTTGGCGATCATCGAGTCGAAGTCGGCCGGGATGGAGTCGCCCTCGCTGACGCCGGTGTCCACCCGGATGCCGGGACCGGTGGGCAGGTCCAGCCGGACGATGCGCCCCGGCGACGGGGCGAAGTCGCGGTCCGGGTCCTCGGCGTTGAGCCGCGCCTCGATCGCGTGGCCGAGCTCGGCGGGCGGCCCGCCCTCCAGCTTCCCGCCCGCGGCGACGTGCAGCTGCGCCTTGACCAGGTCCATCCCGGTGGTCATCTCGGTGACCGGGTGCTCCACCTGCAGTCGGGTGTTCACCTCCAGGAAGGCGAACCGCTTCTCGCCCGGGTGATACAGGAACTCGACGGTGCCCGCGCCCGCGTACCCGACCGCCAGCGCCAGCCGCTCGGCGGCCGCCTTGAGCTCGCCGGCCTGCTCCGCGGTCAGCACCGGGGACGCGGACTCCTCGATCACCTTCTGGTTGCGCCGTTGCACGGAGCAGTCGCGCACGCCCAGGGCCCACGCCGTGCCCTGGCCGTCGGCGATCACCTGCACCTCGACGTGCCGCGCGCCGGTGACCAGGCGCTCGAGGAAGACCACGCCGCTGCCGAAGGCGCGCTCGGCCTCCATCCGGGTGCGCTCGTAGGCCTCGGTGAGGTTCTCCGCGGACGTGATCACCCGGATGCCCCGGCCGCCGCCGCCCGCGGTGGCCTTGAGCATCAGCGGGTAGCCGATCTCGCCCGCCACGCGCAGGGCGCTGTCCAGGTCGTCCACCGAGCCGCGGCTCCACGGCGCGACCGGCACGCCCACCTCCTCGGCGATCAGCTTGGAGCCGATCTTGTCCCCGAGCTTGCGCATCGCCTCCGCGGCCGGGCCCACGAACGCCACCCCCAGCCGCCCGCACAGCTCGGCGAACGCGGGGTCCTCGGCGACGAACCCCCAGCCGACCCAGGCCGCGTCCGCGCCGCTCTCGCGCAGCGCCCGCTCCAGGACCGCCAGGTCCAGGTACGGCCGGGCGGACGCCGGGCCGAGGTCGTAGCCCAGGTCAGCCTCGCGGACGAAGGTGGCCGTGCGGTCGGCGTCGGTGTAGAACGCGACGGTCTCGATCCGCGTCCCGGTCTGCGCGGACAGCTCCCGGACGGCGTGGATCAACCGCATCGCGGCCTCTCCGCGGTTGACGATGGCAACACGACTGAACAACGACGCAGCCCCCTGCAGCAGACAACGTTTCAGGCTGGCCTACCACTCTCACACTGAACACTCTCGTGTACCGCCCGGTAATGAGCTGCCGCATCCGACAGCGCTGCGGGCCGGAACTTGTGGAGACCGGACATATCACTACGATGGGCAGACCGATCAGGATCGGAGAAGCGCCGGTCACCGGGGCGCGCCTAGCCTGGCTCCTGACCACACATCGCGGGCCGACGCGGCCCCACGACTTCAGGAGCGACCATGACCGGCTCTTCCACCCAGGGAATCAAGACCGTGCTGCACCCGGTGTCCGACCTGGCCAAGGCCAAGGCGGTGTACACCGCCCTGCTCGGCGTCCCGCCGCAGGCCGACGAGTCCTACTACGTCGGCTACGAGGCCGCAGGCCAGCACATCGGCCTGGTGCCCGGCGGCGGGCCGCAGGGCATGACCTCGCCGGTGGCCTACTGGCACGTGCCGGACATCGAGGCCAAGCTGGCCGAGGTGACCGCCGCCGGCGCCACCGTGAAGGAGCCGGTGCGCGACGTGGGCGGCGGGCGCCTGGTGGCCAGCGTCACCGACCCCGACGGCAACGTCCTCGGGCTGCTTCAGGACCGCTGATGGCCACGAGGGCGGGCGCGCGGCCCGCCGGGCCGGACGCCGCGGGCGGCCATGAGCTGATCCGCGTGCACGGCGCACGTCAGAACAACCTCAAGGACGTCAGCGTCGAGATCCCGAAGCGCCGGCTGACGGTGTTCACCGGTGTCTCCGGCTCGGGCAAGAGCTCGCTGGTATTCGACACGATCGCCGCGGAGTCGCAGCGGCTGATCAACGAGACCTACAGCGCCTTCGTGCAGGGCTTCATGCCGACGCTGGCTCGCCCCGAGGTCGACGTGCTCGAGGGGCTGACCACCGCGATCATCGTCGACCAGCAGCGGATGGGCGGCGACCCTCGCTCCACGGTCGGCACGGCGACCGACGCCAACGCCATGCTCCGCATCCTGTTCAGCCGGCTGGGGCGGCCGCACATCGGCTCGCCCCAGGCGTTCTCCTTCAACGTGGCCTCGATCAGCGGGGCGGGTGCGGTCTCCTTCGAGCGCGGCGGGAAGACCGTGCGGGAGCGGCGCAGCTTCAGCATCACCGGCGGCATGTGCCCGCGCTGCGAGGGCCGGGGCACGGTGTCGGACATGGACCTCGCCCAGCTCTTCGACGACTCCAGGTCGCTGGCCGAGGGCGCGATCCTGATCCCCGGCTACACGGTGAACAGCTTCTTCACGGTGCAGGTGTACATGGGGGCCGGCTTCCTCGACCCGGACAAGCCGATCCGCAGGTACACCAAGAAGGAGATGCAGGACTTCCTGCACCACGAGCCGGTCCGGGTGAAGGTCAACGGGGTCAACGTCACCTACGAGGGCCTGATCCCGAAGATCCAGAAGTCGATCCTGTCCAAGGACCGCGACTCGCTGCAGCCGCAGATCCGCGACTTCGTGGACCGGGCGGTCACCTTCACCGCCTGCCCGCAGTGCGACGGCACCAGGCTCAGCGAGGCGGCCCGGTCCTCGCGGATCGGCGACATCAGCATCGCCGACGCGTGCGCGATGCAGATCAGCGACCTGGCCGGCTGGGTGCGCGGCCTGGGCGAGCCCTCGGTGGCGCCCTTGCTCGCCGCGCTGGGGAAATCGCTCGACTCGTTCGCTGAGATCGGGCTCGGCTATCTGTCGCTCGACCGCGCCTCGGGCACGCTGTCCGGCGGCGAGGCGCAGCGGGTCAAGATGATCCGCCAGCTCGGCTCGTCGCTCACCGACGTCACCTACGTCTTCGACGAGCCCACGATCGGCCTGCACCCCCACGACATCCAGCGGATGAACGACCTGTTGCTGCGGCTGCGGGACAAGGGCAACACGGTGCTGGTCGTCGAGCACAAGCCGGAGACCATCGCGATCGCCGACCACGTCGTCGACCTCGGCCCCGGCGCCGGCACGGCGGGCGGCACGGTCTGCTTCGAGGGCACGGTCGAGGGACTGCGGGCCAGCGGCACCCTCACCGGCCAGCACCTGGACGACCGGGCGAGCTTGAAGCCCTCGGTGCGCCAGCCGTCGGCGGCGCTGGAGGTGCGCGGCGCCAGCACCCACAACCTGCGGGACGTCGACGTCGACATCCCGCTCGGCGTGCTGGTCGTCATCACCGGGGTGGCGGGCTCGGGCAAGAGCTCGCTGATCCACGGCTCGGTGTCCGGGCGCGACGGCGTGGTGGCGGTCGACCAGGGCCCGATCCGGGGCTCGCGGCGGAGCAACCCGGCGACCTACACGGGGCTGCTCGACCCGATCCGCGGCGCGTTCGCGAAGGCCAACGGCGTGAAGCCGGCCCTGTTCAGCGCCAACTCCGAGGGCGCCTGCCCCGTCTGCAACGGCGCCGGCGTCATCTTCACCGACCTGGCGATGATGGCCGGCGTGGCCACGCCCTGCGAGGAGTGCGAGGGGAGGCGGTTCCAGGCGTCGGTGCTGGAGTACCGCCTGGGCGGGCGAGACATCAGCGAGGTGCTCGCCATGCCGGTGACCGAGGCGGGGGAGTTCTTCGGCGATGGCGAGGCACGGGTGCCCGCCGCGCACGCCATCCTCGGCCGGCTCGCCGACGTCGGGCTCGGCTACCTCAGCATCGGCCAGCCGCTCACCACCCTGTCCGGCGGCGAGCGGCAGCGGCTCAAGCTGGCCACCCGCATGGCCGAGAAGGGCGCCGTCTACGTCCTCGACGAACCGACGGCCGGCCTGCACCTCGCCGACGTCGAGCGGCTGCTCGGCCTGCTCGACCGGTTCGTCGACTCCGGCAAGTCGGTCATCGTCATCGAGCACCACCAGGCGGTGATGGCGCACGCCGACTGGATCATCGACCTGGGGCCCGGAGCCGGCCACGACGGCGGGCGGATCGTCTTCGAGGGCACGCCCGCCGACCTGGTCGCCGCCCGCTGCACCCTCACCGGCGAGCACCTCGCGGCCTACGTGGGCCGCTGACTCCCAGGCCCGCCCCGATGCCCGGGCGGGCCTGGGAGCTGGCCGCGCTCAGGAGATCGTCACCGTCGAAGGCGGCGAGGCGATCCCGTTGGCGACCACGACCAGCGTGCTCGGGCCGGCCGGCGTGCCCGGCGGGAGGGTGAACTCGGTCGAGGACCTGGTGCCGGGGGCGACCGATACCGAGGTCCAGTTGCTGGTCCGGGCGTAGGTGACCACGCCCGTGACGGAATTGGTGATCCGTACCAGGGGGAAGTTGGTGTTGTCCTGGACATCGTCACCGTAGACGGCACCCTGGTCCAGCCCGGCGAGCTGCGTGCCGGACACGGTGTAGGTGCCGCCGGGGGCCAGCGTCGTGGAGCTCAGGGACGTGATCGACGGCGCCCAGGCCGGGTTGGGCGTGTTGTCGGCCGTGTAGACCTCCATCTGGCTGCTGCCGTCGTCGAACAGCACCTGCCCGTTCGGCAGCGCCAGGAACCGCGTGTAGTACGAGGAGTCGTTCGGAGCGTTCGGCACGTCCGGGATCTGGGTCAGCGTGTTCGAGCTGGCGTCGTAGACGAAGAAGTGAGTCGGCGTGTTGTACACGCACGCGCTCACGTCGAACAGCACGTTTCCGTCCGGCAGGATCGACCCCGGCCCGTCGGCGCTGTCGAACTCCTGGCCGTCGATGGCCGGGATCTGCGGCCCCGCGCTCCACGTGCCGGCCTGGTAGTTATACAGCGCGGTCGCCGTCGACGCGTCCGTCGTGCACGCCGTCGGCGGCTCCTGCGTGCTCGAGCCGGCCCCGACCACGAACACGTTGCCGCCCGGCATCTCGACCTGCGGCCCGATCTCGATGACCGGCCACGGATCGATGGGACTGCCGCCCACGGCCGTGCTTCCCGCGAACGACCAGGACAGGGTGTCCGGGTTGAACAGCTCGGTATTGCCCGGCGCCCAGAGGTCGAGCGTCAGCAGCTTGCCGTCCGGCTCCAGCGTCCAGCCCTCTTCGTCGTTCGGATCGGTCTTGCCCGTCGCCGGGATCACCGTCCACGTCAGGGTCTTCGCGTTGAGCAGCGCGTCATCGACCGTGAGATCCGGGTTCGTGAGGCAGGTCTGGCACGGCTGCTGGAGCATGAAGGTGCCGTTGTCCAGGACGTCGCTCGCGGCGTCGCCCATGTTCGTCCAGCCCGGCGGCGGGGCGACCGAGGCCCAGGTGTTGGTCACCGGGTTGTAGATCGCGCCCTCGTCCGACCACACCGCGTTCTCGCCGATGTACTCGCCGCCCTCGACGATCATGCGCCCGTCGGGCAGGATCGCCGACGCGAAATACAGGGGCGTGTACCCGGCCGGCATCGACGCGATCTGGCTCCACGTCCCGTCGATGTAGCTGCCGTTCGCAGCGGGCGTGAGCTTCCACCAGTCGGTGGTACCGCCCGTGGTGTTGTTGTCCGGCTCATTGTGAACGAGGACCGTCCCGTCGCTCTCCAGCAGCATCGTGCCGGGCGTCCCGAACGGCGGCGGGTTCTCCAGCGGCGTCCAGGGTGACGCCGTGTCCGTGGTGTCCGTGGTGCTCGCCGGGTCCAGATCCGGCTTCGACCCGGACGGGGTCGCGTGCCCCAGCGGCGGACGAGCAACAACCGACGCCGGTGCCTGCGCGGAGGCCGGGGCGTTGAGCCGCTGCGCCGAGCCACCCGGCGTGCCGGCCATCACCAGCCCTGCCAGCAGGGCCACGGACGAGGCCCCGGCGAGTACGGCAGATCGACGGAGTAATAACATCAAGGCCCTCCTGTGCGTTCGTTTCGGCCTACGTTGCCGAGCCTTCGACGGCGCACGCTACCAGGGCTGATCCGGCTTGTCTGCAGGGCGCCGCCGGCCG
>JASHUI010000363.1:0-4652 GCA_030040095.1 Streptosporangiaceae bacterium
CACCCGGCCGCCGCCATCGCCGCCATGGTGGCCGTCCTGTTCGTCCTGCCCGGGATCGCCCAGGCGCTGCCGGACTCGTGGCGGAACCCGGTCACCGAGTTCTGGCCCACCCTGGCCGTGGGCCAGCTCACCAGCGTCCACCACTCCGCCCACACCCTCCAGCCCTGGCCCGGCTTCGGCGTGATGTGCCTGTTCACCGCCATCGTGTACGCCGCCGCCTGGACGCTGCTGGACCGCCGGGACGCATGATGGCGGTCAGGGCGCGCAGCCGCCTCGGCGATCAGCCCGGGTGCCGGGGCGCGTGCGGCGGGTAGAGCCCTCGGCCGGGCGGGCTGCAGATGACCCGTCGGCCGTCGTGGTCGAACTCGTGGAAGCCGGGGCACCATCGCGTTCGCCGGGCTCGGCGTTGACCGCGCGATCGGGCTAGCCGAACGCCTGCCCGGCACGAGTGCAACGCCGGTCGGCCCGGCCAGTCCCTGAATATTGGCCTTCGTTGCCTCGCGGTTCGGGCCATCGGCTGGGGTATTAGCCTGCTCGGGGTTCCCAGCGGAAGAAGCGGATAGCGAACAGCACCCCGGCGGCGCCCCAGGCGGCCACCACCAGGACGTCGGTCCAGTTGTAGGAGGCGCCGAGGAACCCGGCCTGCATCCCCGCGAGGAAGTGCCTGACCGGGAAGATCCTGCCGACCCAGAGCATCCAGGCGGGCGGGTTGATGAGCGGTATGAAGACCCCGGACAGGAACAGCAGCGGCAGGATGATCACGTTGACGATCGGCACCGCCGCGTCGGCGGTCGGGATCACCGACGAGACCGCGAACCCCAGCGCGCAGAACGCCGCCGCGCCGACCGCGAGCATGACCAGCATGCGCAGCAATGTGACCCCGGCGGGGACGTCAACGTGGTAGAAGGCGCGCCCGAACGCGGCCGTGATGACCACGAGCAGGGCCGACACGAGGACCGCGTGGACTATCCGGGCGCCGAAGAACGACACGCGCGGAACCGGGGTGCCGTCGACGCGCTTGAGCACCCCGGACTCCCGCTGAAACGTGACCGCCGCGGCGACGTTGTTGAAACAGACCGTGATCACCGCCAGAGCCACCATGCCGGGCACGTAAAACGTGGCCTCGTTCACCAGCCTGCCGTCGAAACGGACCCAGGCGCCGCGGAATATCGATGTGAAGATCACCAGGAACATCAGCGGGTACACCAGGGCGAAGAATGCCGCGGCCGGGCTGCGCCAGTAGGCCTTGTTCACGTAGCGAAGCTGGGAGAGCGTGAGGGCTGCCGCGTTCATGCGGTGCCTCCCGGCTGACCGGCGGCCCGGCCAGGCCCGGCCTGGCCGCTGGGTGGCGGCGGGCTGGTGAGCGCAAGGTAGATCTCCTCCAGCGACGGCCTGACGACCTGCAGCCCGTCGAGGCGGACGCCGTGATCGATGGCCCACCCGGCGAGCTGGTACACCGCCTGGACGGGGTCGTCGGGCACGATCTCGACATAGCCGTCCGGGCCCGCCGGGGCCGTCAGGCCGTCGGGCGGGACCGCGCCGGCCGGGCTGCGGTAGCGGATCCGGGTGGCGGCCAGCCGCGGGTCGCCGAGCGCATCGGGCGTGCCCTCGGCCACGACGCGTCCGGCCGCGATCACCGCGACCCGGTCGGCGAGGAACTGAGCTTCGTCCATGTAGTGCGTGGTCAACAGGACAGTCATGCCCAGCGCCGCCAGGTTCTTGATCACTCCCCACGCCTCGCGCCGCGCGGACGGGTCGAACCCGGTGGTCGGCTCGTCGAGGAACAGCAGTTCGGGCCGGCCGACCAGTCCAACGCCGACATCGAGCCTCCGCTGCTGCCCGCCGGACAGCCTGCGCACCCGGGCGTTGCGCTTGTCCTGAAGGCCCACCAGCTCGATCACCTCGTCCGTCGGCCGCGGATGCGGGTAGAAGCTGGCGTACATGGCGATCGTCTCCCGCACAGTGAGGTACGGGTCGATGCCGGTGGACTGCAGAACGATCCCGATGCGGCTCTTCAGCCTGGATCGCTGACGGCCGGGGTCCACACCGAGCACGCTAACCTCGCCCTGATCCCGGGTTCGGTAGCCCTCAAGGATCTCGACCGTGGTGGTCTTGCCTGCCCCATTCGGTCCGAGCAGCGCAAAGACCTCGCCGCTACGGATCGCCAAGCCGATGCCCCGGACCGCCGGCACACCGGAGTAAGACTTCACCAGGCCACGAACATCTACCGCAAGCCCCTCTCTCCTGCCCGGCGCGATGTCGGCGGGCATGTCCGTCATCGCAGCCTTCGGCGCCACCTCGTCCCAGCGCGCTGGTTGCGCTGTCATGATCGCGCCACCTCCGTCCGGCCAGAAAGGCGACAGCGGATGAGCTCGCGACTGTGATTCTGAAGGTCCGGGCCGTTGGCGGGCAGAGACCTACGTCCCGAAGTCCGGGAAACACACCCTCCTCCGCCGGCCGCCGGCATCCGCGCCTGATACCGCCGGGTCAGGTGATGCCCGCGAAGCTGCGTGCCTCATCCCGGTTCCGGCAAGCCCGCATTCTGATGATGCGCCGCTGGTCAAGGGTCAGGACAAGGTAATTGCGGTCCTCGGCCTGGCGGACACGCACACC
This sequence comes from Streptosporangiaceae bacterium, assembly GCA_030040095.1. Taxonomy (GTDB): domain Bacteria; phylum Actinomycetota; class Actinomycetes; order Streptosporangiales; family Streptosporangiaceae; genus JASHPR01. The sequence continues at coordinate 2,614 of JASHUI010000363.1, forward strand.
GTCGATGCCAGGCGTGCGGATGACCACCATCACCTTGTCGCCGTTGGCCACGATCTCGTCGATCTGTGACGCCAGGCCCTGCCCGGCCTGGCGTTCCAGTGCCCGTCGCAGCTGGCCGCGGCCGTGACAGGTCTCCGGCTCAGGGTTCTCGAAACCAGGATTAAGGTAGGTCCACTCCAGCTGCGGATCAACAAACTCCAGCATGCGCGCGATATCGCCACGGCCATAGGCTTCATACGCCTCGCGGACCAGGGCCTCGTTGCGATCAGTCACGACCAATCCTTCCTCCAGCCCGCGCACCTTGAGAATGACCAGACCGGGGGCTGCCGCCCCCGCAGGCCAGGCGGTGCGCGCGCCGCCGCCGGCTCACGATCCGCCCTGCGGCGGACGACCACACGGCAACGTCCCCGCTGGCGCAATGCGCCCGCGGGCCAGCCTCGGGTGCCGAGGCTTCAGGCTCAACCGAAGGGTCGGATCAGCATCATTCTGCGCCCGGGCCGCACCACGCCGCAACGGACCCGTCTTGCTCAGCCCTGGGCGTTCGGGGGCGGTCTCCGCGGCGGCAGGGCCAGCTATCAGCCGCACCGACCCCGGCGATCCGGCCGATTCAGCGTCCAAGCCCGACGTCGCTTTCTGTGATCGACCCCGCCCCTGGCCCGCGCGCGCAACACCCGCCGATATGCGCGGCCGGCAGCTCCCAGCTGCTCATCAGCTAGCAGCGCAGATCAGGCCCTTCGGCGCACTGCCGAAGGCCAGGCCACAATGGCTAGCCGGTGGCCTGGCTGGCCCGTTCGCTGACCTGTTCCGCCTGCTGGGTACTGAGCCGGGCGCGGACTTGGTCCGCCTCGGGTGCGCCGAGCTGGGTGTAGAGCGTGAGTGCCTGCCGCCAGTGATAGTGGGCCAGCTCCTCCTGGCTGACGCAGTGGTGGCTTTCGCCGAGGTCGCGGTGCACGCACGCCTGCTCGTAGGTGTTGCCGGTCTCGGCCGCCAGTTGGAGCGCTGTCTCGAGTTCGGCGCAGGCGGCGGCGGGCTGGCCGGCCCTGTGCAGGGCCTCGGCCAGGCCGCGCAGCGTCAAGATCTCGCCGTGCTGGTGGCCAGTTTCGCGGAACAGCGCGAGTGCTTGGCGCAGATAGCCGATGGCCTGCTGGTATTCGCCCTGGCGCAGGCTGACTTTTCCCAGGTTGAGCAGCTGGTCAGCTACGCCAGTCCGGTGATCGGTGCGGCGGTAGATGGCCAGGGCCTGTTCGAAGAAGTCGGCGGCCTGGGTCAGCTGGCCGCGGCGCAGGTTGAGCTCTCCGATCCGGTCCAGCGTGTCGCCCTCGAAGATCTGGTCTTTCGCCTCGCGGACCACCTGGAGGGCAAGCTGCAGGTGCTCTTCCGCCTGGTCGTAAGAGCCCAGCTCGGTCTCGGCGGCCGCAAGATAGGCCAGAACGCGGGCACCGCCGAGGCTGTCCCCAGCGTCACCGTAGGCGGCGATAGCTTCGCGGTAGTAGTCGGCGGCGGACTGGTGGTTGTGCAGCTGGTGCTCGGTGACGCCGAGATTGTGCAGTACCCGGGCCTGGCCTGCGCGGTCGCCGCACTGCCGGTACCAGTCCAGCGCGGCCCGGTAGTGGTCGGCGGCGTCGCCGAACTGGCCTTTCATGATGCCGATGCCGCCAAGGCCGTTCAGCGCGCCGGCTTCTGCGGCCGGGTTGCCGGACCAGCGAGCGGCGCGCAGCGCATGGCTGTAGATGGTGTGCGCCTCGGGCAGGTGGCTGCCGGCCATCAGGTAACGGAACAGGGTCGCCGCCAGGCCGGTGGCGTGCTGTGGCCAGCCCTGGCCGACGCAGTGCACGACGACGGCGACCAGGTTCGCCCGTTCCCCGTCCAGCCACGCCCGCGCGTCCGACTGACCCGGCATTTCCGGCACGGCTCCTGCCATGGGGGTTACGCGTGGCCGTTGGAAAGCTTCGGCCGGGTACAGGATGTCCATGGCGGCGGCGGCTGCGGACAGGTAGTAGTCGAACAGGCGGGTCAGCGCCTGCTGGCACGAGCCGCCG
>JASHUI010000364.1:0-9569 GCA_030040095.1 Streptosporangiaceae bacterium
TGTGCGTGCTGGCCTGCCAGCCGCTCGGCGTCCGCGGCGCCGGGCATGAGGCGGCCAGCCAGCGGCTGGCCGACGCCCTCACTCTGCACCTCGGCGCGATCCACGCTGACGCCGTCATCGCCAGGATCGGACGCCTCGTGTACGCCGTGGTCCCCGCGGGCGACTGCGACCCGGCCCAGGCCGCGGAGCGCATCTGCGCGCTGGCCGACAGCTTCGTGGCCCGGATCGGCAGCCGGGACCCGGTCGTCATCGGCGTCGGCGGCCCCGCCCAGTCGCTGCCGGGGCTGAGCCGGGCCCGGGCCGAGGCCGAGCGGACGGTCCGGGTGCTGCGGGACACCAGCCCGGACGGGCGCGCCGCCCGCCTGGATGACGTCTACCTGGAGGCCGTGCTCGACCGGCTCGGCGAGATCCTCGACGACGACGATGCCCGCTCCTACGGGCCCATCGCGCGGCTGATCGGCTACGACGCCGAGAACGGTACCGAGCTCACCGGATCGCTGCACGCCTATCTGGAGGCGTTCGGCGACGTCAGCCAGGCCGCGGCGGCCGTGCACGTGCACCCCAACACGTTCCGCTATCGGCTGCGCCGGATCTGGGAGGTCAGCGGCCTCGATCTGGAGGATTCCCGGGCCCGCCTGGCCGCCCTCGTGCAGCTGTCGGCCACCCGCCGGCCGCACGGGCGAGGGCCGCAGGACGCGCGCCGACAGGCATCGGCGGCGCCGAGATCCATCGTTGGATCCGACGAACCGCGCTCGTTACGTTCGGCCATCGCTACATAGCTCGCCAATGCCTGCCAACGCCATACTGACCTGCAAAGCAGAGCAAAACGGGCCAGCATCTGCTGCCCGCTCGCGCCGCCGCGGGCTCGGCTGAGACTTCCGCGGGCGGCTCTTCGATTCAGCCTGGATCGACACTGATGCCAGCCGGCGGGAGATCCCGCGGATGGAACGGGAGTCACACATGAACTGTCGCCGGACGCTTGCCGTCGCCGCCGGCCTGGCCGCGCTCCTGCTGTCCGCCTGCAGCGCGAGCTCGAGCCCGAGTTCGGGCGGCAAGCCCCAGACCGGGGGCATCGTCACCTTCGCCGAGCAACCAGGCTCGCCCCCCACGTACATCTTCCCGCTGTACGACGGGGCGAACTCGGGCAACAACAACATCACCTACCTGCAGCCGCTCATGTGGCTGCCGCTGTACTGGTTCGGCCACAGCAACAGCGATCAGGCCACGATCAACTACCCGGAGAGCATGGCCTACCCGCCGGTGTTCTCCGACGGCGGCCGGACCGTCACGATGAAGCTGAAGAACTACAAGTGGTCCAACGGCAAGCCGGTCACCTCGCGTGACCTCGAGTTCTGGATGAACCTGCTGCTGGCGGAGAAGAACAACAGCGCGGCCTACGTCCCCGGCGGCTGGATGGACCACGTGGCCGGCATGTCCGCTCCGTCGCCGGACACCTTCGTCCTCAAGTTCAACGTCACCTACAACCCGACGTACCTGCTCTATAACGGGCTGTCGATCCTCCAGCCGATCCCGCAGGCGGTGTGGGACAAGACCTCGGCCAGCAGCCCGGTCGGGAACTACGACGAGACCACGGCCGGCGCCGAGAAGGTCTACAACTACCTGAACCAGCAGTCGATGTCGCTGTCGACCTGGGACACCAACCCGCTCTGGCAGGTCGTCGACGGGCCCTGGCACCTCAAGCCCAAGACCGGCTTCCAGGTCACCGGCCAGACGATCCTCATACCCAACACGGCGTACTCCGGCCCGGACAAGCCGAAGATCAGCGAGTTCGAGGAACTCCCGTTCACCAGCTCGACCGCCGAGTTCAATGCCCTCCAGTCCGGCAGCGTCGACTACGGCTACGTCCCCAACACCGAGATCGGCGACCTGGGGAACCTCGAATCACAGGGCTACTCCGTCAAGCCCTGGTATGAGTGGGGCCTGACCTTCGTGGGGATCAACTTCAGCAATCCCAAGTACGCCCCGCTGGAGAACCAGCTCTACATCCGCCAGGCGATGCAGCACCTGATCAACCAGCCGGCGTATATCAAGGACATCCTGCTCAACTACGGGACGCCGACGTACGGCCCGGTGCCGACGTTCCCGGCCAGCAGCTTCCTCGACCCGGCCGAGAACAAGAACCCGTACCCGTTCAGCACGGCCGCCGCGGACGCGCTGCTCACCGCGCACGGATGGACGATCCCCAAGGGCGGGACCGCCACCTGCACCCGGCCCGGTTCCGGCAGCGCCGACTGCGGCGCGGGCATCGCCAGCGGGACCGCGCTCGCGATCCCGCTCCTCTACACCAGCGGCTTCCCCCAGCTGCAGGACGAGGTCGAGGCCATGCAGTCGGCGTTCGGCTCGGCCGGTATCCAGCTGCAGCTGCGCCAGGCGCCGGAGAACACGGTTCTGTCCGAAGGCTACGAGTGCATCGGCAAGACCGTCAGCCAGTGCCCGGCCAGTTCCACGGCGCTGAGCATCATCGCCTCGCCGGTCTACACCTACGTGCCGATCTACTTCCCCGACGGGGACAGCCTGTTCGGCTGCGGCGGCGCGACCAACGGCGGCAACTACTGCGACAGCCAGGTGGAGGCCCTGATCAAGCAGATGCTCACCGCCAACGGGTCAGCCTCCCAGACGGCCTTCGACAACTACCAGCTGCTCGTCGCCGACCAGCTTCCCGACCTCTGGTTCCCGAACAGCGCTTACCAGATCTCGGCGATCTCCCCGAAGCTCGGCGGGGTGACGGCGCAGGACTCCACCGCGCACATCTACCCGTCGACCTGGTACCTGAAGTCCTGAGAGGGTCGCAGCCCGGATGACGAGATACCTGGTGCGGCGCGTGTCGCAGTCGGTCGTCGTGCTGTTCATCGTGACCGTGATCGTGTTCGCGATCCTGCACTTCCTGCCCGGCAGCCCCGCGCGTGCCATGCTCGGGATACGCGCGACGCCGGGCGCGATCGCGGCGTTCAACGCGGCCAACGGGTACAACCGGGCGCTGCCGATCCAGTACCTGCTCTACATCGACCGGCTGGCGCACGGCAACCTGGGCTTCTCCTATCACTTCGACCAGTCCGTCGGCTCGCTGCTCGCCCTTGACCTGCCGAAGAGCGCGGTGCTGGTCGGTGCGTCCTACGTCCTGGCGCTGCTGATCGCGATTCCGATGGGCATCGTGCAGGCGCTGCGCCGGGAGAAGCTGATCGACCACGCGCTGACCACGTTCTCGTTCGTGGGCTACGCGATGCCGACGTTCTGGCTGGGCATCCTGCTCGTCGTCTGGTTCTCGGCCGACCTGCACCTGTTCCCCTCGGAGGGGCCCCAGGGCGCGACGGTGACGGCGGCGCTCGCCGATCCCAGCGCGCTCGTGCTGCCGGTGGCGACGCTCACGATCGTCACGGTCGCCCAGTTCAGCAGGTTCATGCGGGCGTCGGCCGTGGAGAACTTGCTGCAGGACTACATCCGCACCGCCCGGGCCAAGGGCCTGTCCAACCGGCAGATGGTGACCAGGCACCTGCTCCGCAACAGCATGCTGCCGATCATCACGCTGGTCGGGCTGAGCCTGCCGAGCGTGCTCTCCGGGGCGATCATCGTCGAGGCGCTGTTCAACTATCCGGGCATGGGCTGGCTGTTCTGGACCGCGACCGGCGCCCACGACTTCCCGGTGCTGATGGGCTTCACGATCGTGGTCGCGGTGGCGACGGTGGCCGGCAACCTGCTGGCCGACATCGCCTACGCCGTGGCCGACCCGAGGGTCCGGTATCAGCCGTCATGACCTCGACCGGCGTTCTCGATCCGAGCGCCCCGCAGGTGCCAGGCGAGCCCGCGGCCGGCCGGCGCGCGCTGCACGGGGCCGTCCGCGACTTCTTGCGCAACCGCATGGGCGTCATCGGGCTGGCCATCATCGTGATCATGCTGCTGTTCAGCTTCGTCGGGCCGCTGCTGTACCGGACCGACCAGATCCACCCGAACCTGCTCCAGATCACCCGCCCGCCCAGCGGCCAGTTCCCGCTCGGCACCGACGAGGTGGGTTACAACGTTCTAGGGCGGCTGATGGTCGCCGGCCAGTCCTCGCTGGAGGTGGGGCTGGCCGCGGCCGCCATCGCGACGATCGTGGGCACCCTGTGGGGCGCGGTGGCCGGGTTCGTGGGCGGCTGGGTGGACTCGGTCATGATGCGGATCGTCGACGCCCTGCTGGCCATCCCGGCGCTGCTGCTGGTCCTGCTGCTGACCACGATCGTCACCCCGAGCATCATTGTGGTGATCTTCGTACTCGGCCTGATTTCCTGGCTGGTCACGGCGCGCCTGGTCCGCGGCCAGGTCCTGGTGCTCAAGTCGCTGGATTACGTGCACGCGGCCGCGCAGTTCGGGGAGCCGGCCTGGCAGATCGTGGCCCGGCACCTGGTGCGCAACGTGATCGGAACCGTCGTGGTCCAGGCGACGTTCGAGGTGGCCAACGCGATCTTGCTGTTCGCCGCGCTGAGCTTCCTCGGGCTGGGGCCGCCGCCGCCCGCGGCCAACTGGGGAGGGATGCTCAACGACGGCCTGAACTACGTGTTTGACGGCTACTGGTGGCTCATCTACCCCGCCGGGCTGTGCATCGTGATCACGGTCGTGGCGTTCAACCTGATTGGCGACGCGATCCGGAATTCCCTCGAAGTCCGACTCAAGAGCAGATAGGAGCAGACGCAGTGAGAGTGCACATCTCGGTGGACATGGAGGGTATCGGCGGGGTGGCCTCGGCCGCCGACACGACGCCCGGCGCGCCGCACTACGAGTACTGTCGCGGGCTGATGACCGCCGAGTGCAACGCGGCCATCGAGGGCTGCTTCGAGGGCGGGGCCACCGAGGTCATCGTCAACGACTCGCACGGCGGCATGCTGAACCTGATCCAGGGGCAAGTGGACCGGCGCGCGAAGGTCATCCGCGGCCGCAGCAAGTCCTACGGGATGATGCAGGGCATCGACTCCGACACCGCGGCCACGCTGTTCGTGGGATATCACGCCCGCACCGGCAACGATGACGGCGTCCTGAACCACACGATGCGCGGGCGGGACATCCAGGGCGTGTTCCTCAACGACGAGCCCGCCGGGGAACTGCGCCTGAACGCCGCGCTGGCCGGGTGGCTTGGCGTGCCGGTGGTGCTGGTCGCCGGGGACAACGTGCTGTGCGCCGAGGGCCGTGACACCCTCGGCGAGGTGGAGGCCGTCGAGGTCAAGGAAGCGATCGACAAGTACACGGCGATGTCGCCGCATCCCGAGATCGCCCAGGAGCGAGTCAGGGCCGGCGCCCGGCGCGCGATCGCCGGCGTGGCCTCCGGCGAGGCGACGTACGCGCCCTACCGCGTGGAGGCGCCGACCACTCTGCGGGTGGCCTGGAACTCGACCAGCATTGCCGCGCTGTGCGCCAACCTGCCGGGCATGAAGCGGGTCGCACCGCGCGAGGTCGAGTACACCTCGGTCGACTACCCCGAGCTCTACCTGCTGCTGCGGGTGCTGCTGACGCTGGGCGCGGGGTGCGCGGCCACCGAGTACACCTACGACTGAACGCGCCGGCCCGCCTCCACCGGCAGCACAAGCCGTGAGGGGGTCGCGCCGCCGTGCTGCACCGTGTTCACCGCGACCCGCGGCTGCGCCTGGGACCGCGCCGGGCCGAACCGGTTCAGGCTGCGCGCGAACCAGGGGAAGTCGCTGCTGGTCACCGTCAGCCGGATCCGGTGACCGGGCAGGAACACGTGGTGCGTCGGCCACAGCTCGATGTTGAACTGGTAGGTCTGCCCGGGCACCAGCGCGGCCGGCTCCTCCAGGGAATCACGGCAGGCGGCCCGCAGGCAGCCCTGGGTGACCCGCAGCGACCGGTCGTCCGGCGTGACGTCGGTGAGCTTGACGTGCCAGTCGGTGTCGTCGCCGTCCGAGCTGGCGTGCAGTTCGGCCGTCGCCCAGCCGGATACGGTGACGGCCTCGGTGAGCGGCTCAGTGGTGTAGCACAGGACATCGTCGCGAACCTCGTTGTCCGTCTGGTCCAGCGGGATGTCCTCGAACGGGTACCGGCGGACGTCGAGGCCGGTGAGCACGGGATCGGCGGGATCGTAGCGGAACCGTCCCGCCGACCCGGCGTCGGGCGGCTGCTCCCCCAGCCGGCCCGGCGCGAGGTACAGCACCGAGACCGAGTCGCCGAGCGGCCAGCGGGAGGCGCCGCGCCACGCGTTCCGGCCCGGTTCGAAGATCCGTACCCGGTCCACGTCGCCCAGCCCCGTGTCGTGGCCCTTGAGCCAGTGGTCGAACCAGCGCAGGTGCTCGGCGTCCATGTCGAGCGCCGCGTCCGGACCGAAGTCGATGCCGCCGCACTCGCGGTCGGGCTGCCGGGACTTGACGTGGCTCCACGGGCCGACCAGCAGATACTGTGAGTCGCGCGCCGGAGACTCCGCGCTCATGTGCTCGTAATGATGGAACGCCCCGAGCAGGTCCTCCTGGTCGTACCACCCGGTCACGTGCAGGCACGGCACGTCGATCTCGCGGTAGCGATCCTCGTAGCGCAGCGCCCGGTAGAAGTCATCAAGGGTGTCGCGGCGGCACAGGTCGTCCCAGTTCGGCCCCGTCCCGTTGATGACCTTGCCGATGTCCTCGAACGGGAGCGTCCGCAGGATCTGGTCCCAGTCGCCCCGCTCGAGACCGTAGAACTCCAGGATTCGGCGCCGGGTGGAAAAGGCCCACCACGCGAAATAGAGCTGGAAGATGCCGTTCGTGTACGGGATCTCCTGCTGCCAGCGTCCGGCCGCGGAGGTGGAGACCATGGCGCGCAGGTGCGGCGGCCGCTCCGACGCCGCGGCCCACTGCACCCAGCCCATGTAGCTGAGCCCGGTCGTCCCGACCTTGCCGTTGCACCACGGCTGGGCGGCGGCCCATTCGATGACATCGTGGGTGTCCTTGGCGTCGTTGACGAACGCGAGCCAGTCACCCTCGGACTTGCCCCGGCCGCGCACGTCGGCGGCCACGAACGCGTAGCCGTGCGACTGGTAGGACACGGCCTCGTCGCTGACCAGCGTCTCCCCTTCCTTGCCGTAGGGCGTGACCGTGACGATGGCCGGCACGGGCTCCTCCTCGGCGCCGGACGGCAGGTAGACGTCGGCGGCCAGTTCGACCCCGTCGCGCATCGGGACGCCGATCTCGAAGCGTCCACGGTTACCCAGCAGTTCGGCCCGCTCGATCCAGCTCAGGAACGGCGTTGCGGGCCGTTCGCGTGATGTCACCATGGCAGCCGAGGGTAAGGGCGAAAAGCGGCCGGGTCTTCGGCCAATCGCTCCGATCTGCCGGACCCGGTTCGGCGGGCCGGACTAAGAGGTCAGTGCGGCAGGGTCCGGGGCGCGGCCCCGTCAGCCGTCGAGGACCCTGCGCAGCGTGGCGGCGAAGGCGCCCGGCCCGCCTGTGCCGCCGTCCTCGCCGCCGGCGAACCCGTCATGGCCGCCGGGGAAGGTGACCGGCGCCGTCCCAAGCCGTTCGGCCACGGCGAGGCCCGCGCGGCCGGCGATCATCGTGGCCGATTGCGCCCCGACACCCACGACGATGTGGGTCGGCGCGGCCCGGAGCGCCTCGAAGTCGTGCCGGTGGGCCGGGCACGAAGGCATGTTCAGGCACAGCAGCGCGTCGTCGCGGGAGCCGTCATCCTCGGCCGGCAACCCGAACGCGGCCGGATCGGGACCAGGCTGGTCAGCGAACCCGGCCGGGATCGGGCCCTGGCAGCTGACGAACGCGATGAACTTCGCCATCGCCGGGCCGAAGCCCTGGCTCAGGTAGGTCCGCTTGATGCCCTCGCACGCGGCCAGGGCCTGCTCGCGGTCCGGCAGCTCCTGCGCGGCCGGCGGCTCGTGCGCCACCAGGACGCGGACCTGCTCCGGGTGCCTGGCCACCAGGGCGAGCGCGTTGACCGCGCCGCCGCTGCTGGCGAAGATGTCCACCGGCCCGGTGCCCGCCGCATCGATCAGCCGGTGCAGGTCGTCGGCATGCTCCTCGACCGTGGTCACCGAGGCGCCGTCGGTGCGCTTGCTGCGCCCCGCTCCGCGGGGATCGTAGGTCACGACGGTGCGGTCGGTGAAATGCCCGGCCTGAGCGACGAATCCGTCGGCGCCCATGGGCGAGCCGATGAGCAGCAGAACCGGCCGGGTAGTGGCGTCGTTCCTCCGGACGTCGTAATGCAGCACCGCCCCCGGCGCGTCCAGGGTGTGCGTCTGCGGCTCGGTCATGACCGCCCCCTTCCCGGGATTCTCGTCGTCACCTGTGCTGACTCATCCTGCCGTCCAGGCTCATCGGCCATTGCCCGAGCCCCGCCCGCGGGCCCGAAGTCCCGCCGTTCCGGGCCGAATTCCCCTGCCCGCGGCCTGCGGGCGCGGGGACAGTCGGCGATGGGCGTCACGCCGGAGTGGGTGGAGGCACGAGCTCATGAAACAGACCGAAGATGTGCGGCACTACGCCGACGTCATCATGGCGATGATCAAGCAGGACCAGGAGTCCGGCCAGGTGCCCGGCGATGTGTGTTCCTGGGACGAGCTCGACGAGAGCGTGGATACCGCCGACTACTACCGGCAGGCCAGCCTGCTGGGCGCCCGCGAGGACCTGCGGGAGGCGGTCAGCGAGGAGGTCGGCCGGCGGCTGACCCGGGCGCAAGGTGGCCGGTGGACCGTCACGTGGACCGCCGAGGACGGCCGCTCCCATGACATCAGCCGGGGCACCGGATACGCCACCGAGGCAGAGGCCGAAGCGGTGGGCCGGGACTACGCCGGCGTTCATGGCGGCGTCTACCGCGTGCACGCCTCCTGAACCGGGCCCTCCCGGCCGCTTCCCCCGCGGGTCCGCGGCTGGACGTCGGCCGCGGTGCGGGGACCGGTTGGCGGCGCGAGGAACGTGACGTCGACGGCCAGGCCGCCCTCGGACAGGGCGCGGGCCCCGACGGCGGCGCCGTGGGCGCTGGCGATGGCCCGGACGATGGACAGGCCGAGGCCGTGGCCGCCGTCGCGGCGAGCCGGGCGCGGGCCGAGCCGCTGGAACGGCTGGAACAGGCGGTCGACTTCGGTGGCCGGAATGACCTGCCCGGAGCTGGTCACCGAGAGGACGGTGCCGGCGCCGGTGGTCCGAGTGGCGACCTGGATGTCGCCGCCGGGGATGTTGTGCCGGATGGCGTTGTCGATCAGGTTGCTGGCCAGTTGCTGAACCAGCAGGTGATCGCCTTCGAGAGCGGCGGGCTGGAGGTCGGCGTGGACGTGCAGGCCGCGGCGGCTGATCGCGGGCCGGGCGGCGGCCAGCGCAGCGGTGGCGATGGCCGCCAGGTCGGCGGGCTCGCGTTCGCCGGTTCCGCCTTCGGCGCTGGCCAGGGTGAGCAGCGCCTCGATGAGGTGTTCCTGCTCGGCGTTGGAGGCGAGCAGCTCCCGGCCGACGGCCTGCCAGGTGCCCGTGGTGCTGGCCGGGTCGGCGAGGGTCACCTGGAGCAGGGTGCGTTCCCGGGTCAGGGGGGTGCGCAGCTCGTGCGAGGCGCTGGCGGCGAACCGCCACTGGGCTCCGAAGGAGGCCTCCAGCCGCGCG
>JASHUI010000365.1:0-4813 GCA_030040095.1 Streptosporangiaceae bacterium
GTCCAGGCCCGCCGCGGCGATGCGGCGCAGGTCCGCCGGGTCGCGGGCGATGCCGGACCCCGAGCCGCCGAGCGTGAACGAGGGCCTGATCACCAGCGGGTAGCCGAGCTCGGCCACGGCCCGCTCGCACTCGGCCAGCGTGTGGCACACCCGGCTGCGCGGGACCTCGGCGCCGAGGCCGGTGACGATCTCCTTGAATCGCCGCCGGTCCTCCCCGGCCCGGATCGCGTCGATGTCGGCGCCGATCAGTTCGACGCCGTAACGGGCCAGCGTGCCCGACTCGTGCAGCGCCACCGCGGCGTTGAGCGCGGTCTGGCCGCCGAGGGTGGGCAGCACGGCGTCGGGACGCTCCTTGGCGATCACCTTCTCCAGCACGTCCGGCGTGATCGGCTCGACATAGGTCGCGTCGGCGAACTCCGGGTCGGTCATGATCGTCGCCGGGTTCGAGTTCACCAGGCTGACCCGGATGCCCTCCTGCTTCAGCACGCGGCAGGCCTGGGTGCCGGAATAGTCGAACTCGCAGGCCTGGCCGATCACGATCGGCCCGGACCCGATGACAAGGACCGATGTCAGGTCAGCCCGCTTCGGCACGACGGCACCTTTCCTGCGTCCCTACCCCGTCCCCTCCGCCCACCGCCGCCCCACCCCGGCTGCACCGGATAAGAGCGGGGAGACTTTTCAGTCGTATTCCCTGAAAAGTCTCCCCGCTGAGCGAGAGCGAGGTCACCGGGCACGCTCCATCAGGTCGCAGAACTCCCCGAACAGGCCGGCCGCGTCGTGCGTGCCGGGCGCGGCCTCGGGGTGGTACTGGACGCTGAAGGCCGGCGCGTCGAGCAGCCGCAGGCCCTCGACCACGCCGTCGTTCAGGTTGACGTGGGTGACGGCGGCCGGGCCGAACGCGGTCTCGAACGCCTCGCCCGCCTCCGGCATCGCGACGGCGAACCCGTGATTGTGGCTGGTGATCTGGACCCGGCCGGTCCGCAGGTCCTGCACCGGCTGGTTGACGCCGCGGTGCCCGAACCGCAGCTTGTAGGTGCCCAGGCCGACCGCCCGGCCCATGACCTGGCTGCCCAGGCAGATCCCGAACACCGGGACCCCGGCGCCCAGCACCCCGCGCATGGCCTCGGCCACGTAGCCGATCGCGGCCGGGTCGCCAGGGCCGTTGGAGAAGAACACCCCGTCCGGCGCCGAGGCCAGGATCTGCGCGGCCGTGGTGGCGGCGGGCAGCACGGTGACCTCGCAGCCCAGGCGGGCCATGGACCGGGGCGTGGCGGCCTTGATCCCGAGGTCGACGGCGGCCACGCGCCAGCGGACCGGCACCCCGTCGGGCGGGCTGACCACCAGCGCCCGGCCGGTCGAAACCTCGCGGACCAGGTCGGCCCCGGCCATCTGCGGGCTGTCGAGCACCCGGCTCCGCAGCCGCTGCGGGTCGTCCTCCCGGGTGCTGATCGCGGCCCGCATCGCGCCGCGCTCGCGCAGGTGCCTGGTCAGCGCCCGGGTGCCGGTGATCGCGATCCCGGTGACGTCCTGGTCCCGCAGCTCGTCTTCGAGGCCGCGGACGGCGCGCCAGTTCGAGTACACCCGCGCGGGCTCGCGGATCACGTAGCCGCTGACCCAGATCCGGCGGGACTCGGGGTCTTCGTCGTTCACGCCGGTGTTGCCGATGTGCGGCGCGGTCATCGCGACGATCTGCCGGCAGTAGGAGGGGTCGGTCAGCGTCTCCTGGTAGCCGGTCATGGCGGTGTTGAACACCATCTCGCCGAACGTCTCGCCGTCCGCGCCGTAGGCCGTGCCCCGGAACGTCGTGCCGTCCTCGAGCACCAGCATGGCCGGAGCCGGCTTGCCGCCCCCGGTCACCAGGCCAGCTTCCCGTCGATCACCGTCGGCCGCCCGCGCAGGAACGTGGCCATCACCCGGCCGGGCAGGACCATGCCCGCGAACGGCGTGTTGCGGCTCTTCGTGGCCTGCGCGGCCGGGTCCACCGCCTCCCGCGGGGCCGGGTCGTAGAGTGCCAGGTTGGCCGGCTCACCCGGGGCCAGCCTGCCGTGCCCGCCGAGGCGGCCGATCGCGGCCGGCCGGGCCGACATCCGGTCCGCGACGCCCGCCCAGTCGAGCAGGCCCGGCTCCACCATGGCCTGGTGCACCACGCGCAGCGCGGTCTCAAGCCCGGTCATGCCGAACGCCGCGGCCTCCCACTCGGTCTCCTTGTCCTCCAGCGGGTGCGGCGCGTGGTCGGTGGCGACGCAGTCGATGGTCCCGTCGGCCAGGCCCGCCCGCAGCGCCGCGACGTCGTCGGCGGTGCGCAGCGGCGGGTTGACCTTGAACACCGGGTCGTAGCCCGCGGCGTGCTGCTCGGTGAGCAGCAGGTGATGCGGGGTCACCTCCGCGGTCACCTGCCAGCCCTTGCCCTTTGCCCATCGGATGATCTCCACCGAGCCGGCCGTGGAGACGTGGCAGACATGCAGGGCCGACCCCACGTGCGCCGCGAGCAGGCAGTCGCGGGCCACGATCGCCTCTTCGGCGACCGCGGGCCAGCCGGTCAGCCCGAGCCTGCCGGAGATCTCGCCCTCGTTCACCTGCGCGCCCTCGGTGAGCCGCGGTTCCTGGGCATGCTGCGCGATCACCCCGCCGAACGCCCGCACGTACTCCAGCGCCCGCCGCATCAGCACCGCGTCGTGCACGCACTGGCCGTCGTCGGAGAACAGCCGGACCCGGGCCGCCGAGTCGGCCATCGCGCCAAGCTCGGCCATGCGCCGGCCGCCCAGGCCGACCGTGACCGCGCCGACCGGCTGCACGTCGCAGCGGCCCGCCTGGCGGCCGAGCCGCCAGATCTGCTCCACCACGCCCGCGGTGTCGGCCACCGGGTCGGTGTTGGCCATCGCGTGCACGGCGGTGTAGCCGCCGAGGGCCGCGGCCGCGGTCCCGCTCGCCACCGTCTCGGCGTCCTCCCGGCCGGGCTCGCGCAGGTGCGCGTGCAGGTCGACCAGGCCAGGGAGCAGGATCAGCCCGGCCGCGTCCAGCCGCTGAGCGCGCGGCACGCCCGCCGGGTCCAGGCCCGGCCCGATCTCGGCGATCACGCCGTCACGGACCAGGATGTCGGCCGGCTCGCCGCCCAGCGGCCTGGCGCCGGTGATCAGCCAGGTGCCGGTCATCGCTGCCCTCCTTGGTCCGGTCCGGACCCGCCCAGCAGCAGGTACAGCACGGCCATCCGCACGCTGACCCCGTTGGCCACCTGCTCCACGATCGTCGAGCGGGGCGAGTCGGCCACCTCGGCGGCGATCTCGACGCCCCGGTTCATCGGCCCGGGATGCATCACGATCGCGTGCTCGGGCAGCAGCGCCATCCGGGCGGCATCCAGCCCGTAGCGGCGGCTGTACTCGTGCACGCTCGGGAAGTAGGCCGCGTTCATCCGCTCCTGCTGGATCCGCAGCATCATCACGACGTCGGCCTTGGGCAGCGCGGCGTCCAGGTCGTACCCGACCGAGCAGGGCCAGCCCCCCACGGCGACCGGCAGCAGGGTCGGCGGCGCGACCAGGGTCACGTCGGCGCCCAGCGTGCCGAGCAGCAGCACGTTCGATCTGGCCACCCGGCTGTGCAGGACGTCGCCGACGATCGTCACCCGGAGTCCCTCGATCCGCCCCAGCCTCCTGCGCATGGTGAACGCGTCCAGCAGCGCCTGGGTCGGGTGCTCGTGTGCCCCGTCGCCCGCGTTGACCACGCTGCCGCGCACCCAGCCCGCGAGCCGGTGCGGCGCGCCCGACGCGCTGTGCCTGATCACCACGGCGTCGGCGCCCATGGCCTCCAGGGTCAGCGCGGTGTCCTTCAGGCTCTCCCCCTTGGCCACGCTCGACCCCTTGGCCGAGAAGTTGATGACGTCGGCCGACAGCCGCTTCGCGGCCGCCTCGAAGGAGATCCTGGTCCGGGTCGAGTCCTCGTAGAACAGGTTGACGACCGTGCGGCCGCGCAGCGTGGGCAGCTTCTTCATCGGCCGCTCGGCCATGGTGGCCAGCTCGTCGGCCGTGTCCAGGATCATCAGCGCGTCGTCCGCGCTCAGGTCGCCGGCGGAGATGAGGTGGCGGTTCATGAGCCCTCCCGGATGGCGGCGTCCTGGGTCGTGCCGAGCAGCACCGCGTCCTGCCCGTCGGTCTCGGTCAGCAGCACCCGGACCATCTCGCGCTGCGAGGTGGGCAGGTTCTTGCCCACGTAGTCGGGCCGGATCGGGAGCTCACGGTGCCCTCGGTCCACCAGCACCGCGAGTTGCACGGCGCGGGGGCGGCCGAGGTCGCCCAGGGCGTCCAGCGCCGCCCGGACGGTCCGGCCCGAGTAGAGGACGTCGTCGACCAGCACCACGATCTTGTCGTCGATGCCCGTCGCGGGCACCTCGGTGTGCCCGAGCGCCCGGGCCGGCCGCAGCCTCAGGTCGTCGCGGTACATGGTGATGTCGAGAGAGCCCGCCGGGAGCGGGCGTCCCTCGACCTGCTCGAGGCGCTCCGCCAGCCGGCGGGCGAGCGGCACCCCCCGGGTCGGGATGCCCAGCAGGACGACATCGCCGGCGCCGTTGGTCCGCTCGAGGATCTCGTGCGCGATCCGGGTCAGCGCCCGCCGGATGTCGTCCGGCTCGAGCACCGCCCGGGCATGCCGGGAGGCATCGGTCCGATCGGCCGCATGCATCAGGGACCTCCTTTCCCGCCTCACCGGACGGGTCTTAAAGGATGTCGGCTCGGACCACCGTACCAGGCAGAAGGCGGTGTCCGGGCCGATGAACGCGGCCGGCACGCCGAGTAACCGCCCGTGACGTTTATCACACGATGTC
>JASHUI010000366.1:0-5186 GCA_030040095.1 Streptosporangiaceae bacterium
CCGCCACGCCGCCAGCAGCCTTAGAGCTTGCGAAGTCCACTGAGCACCCTCTCCAAGAGGTTAAGGTCCGGGCGACCCTGCGCATGATCCAGCTGATGAATACGCACCAGCCCCTCCACCGCCATATCGGCAATCAGGATCCGCGCCACCCCCAACGGCATCCGCAACACCGCCGAAATCTCCGCCACAGACCGCCAGCCGCCGCCGAGCCCGAGAATGGCCCGGTATTCCGGGCTGAGTTCGGAAAGGTCCCGCGCCTCGTAACGAGTCACGGCCACCATGGCCTCGATCTCCAGCTGGTACCTCGGCTCCGTCCGCCCCCCGGTCACCGCATACGGCCGCACCAGGAAGTCCTCGGCATCGCCTAAACCCGTCCCGCTGGGGACGTCATAACCCGCGGAAGGCCAGTCACCCCGGCCCGGGTCGGACACCAAAATCTCCCATCACAATGGTCCGCACCGGCGACCGCCTCCCACCGGAACCGCCGCCAGCGCCACGCTTTATCACGCCGTCTCGTCCTCTCCGCCATCAGACTCGACCCCGCTTGCGACTGCCCGACCCCGACGCATCCCGCGCTGGTAGCTGGCGAAACGATCCCGGGTCGCCGCCGGGGACCGGACCGACGCGGCCGGAGCCTGGGCAGGATCTTTCGCCGCGGGTTCAGAGCCGGCGGTGCCGGGGACGAGGTTCGCCTGAGGCACCCGCTTCGGCAGCCCGGCCGAGGTTACCCCGGCCGAGGACGGCGCCTGGACCACCTCGGCGACCTGCCGCCAGGTCGCGTCGGTCGACGAGGACCAACTGCTGCCGGGCCGCATTTCCTGGTTCGGGCCGGTCACCGACCGCCGCACCCGGCGGAACCAGTCCGACTCCACCGCCTCGAAGATGGGCAGCCGGTTCTGCTCTTCCGCGTCCACCGCGGGCGGAACGATCACCCCGCTCGGCGACCGGGCGCCGTCGCGGCCGCCGATGATCAGGCCTGCGCCCGAAGGCCCGTTGAGGCCGTTCTCGGGCTCGGCCGGAGGCAGGCCAACGTCCAGGGGAGGGGCCAGCGACCCGGTGGCCGCCGGCACGAACCCGGACAGGGATCCCGCCCCGACCACCGGCTGCGGCCCCGTGCCGACCACCGGCTGCGGCCCCGTGCCGACCACCGGCTGCGGTCCCGTGCCGACCACCGGCTGCGGTCCCGTCCCGACCACCGGCTGCGGCCCCGTGCCGACCGAAGGAAGCGCCCCCGTGCCCGGCATGTCCGCGACCGCGCGCAGGGGCGCGAATTTCGGCGCCTTCGCCGTGCTGAACTCTCGCTCTATGGTGCTCGGGCCGCTGTCCGCGGGGCCACCGCCGATTCCGTCCACGGCCGACAGCGGCCCCGAGTCCTGGAGCCGGAACTGGCCGCGCCGGGGCAAGCCGGGACTACTACTCGGGGCCTCACGCGTGATCGCCTCGTCCGGCAGCCAGACCAGGGCGGCCAGACCACCGGTGTCCGCGGGGCGCAGCCGGACCCTGATGCCGTGCCGGGCCGCCAGCCGGGCCACCACGAACAGGCCCATGCGGCGGGACACCGCGACGTCCACCACCGGCGGGTTGTCCAGCCGCCAGTTGACGTGGGCCAGCTCGTCCGTGGACATGCCGACGCCCTGGTCGGTGATCTCCAGGAGCACTCCCCCGCTGGTCAGCAGGTGCCCGGCGATGGTGACGGGCGAGTCGGCGGCCGAGAACGAGGTGGCGTTCTCGACCAGTTCCGCGGTCAGGTGGACGACGTCGCTGACGGCCTGCGCCCGGACGGCGACCCCCGACTGCACGTTCGTCGTGACCCGCTCATAATGCTCGATCTCCGATACGGCGGCGCGGATCACGTCGACCAGGGCGACGGGCCGGTTCCAGCGCCTGGACAGATCCTGGCCGGCGAGCACCAGCAGGTTCTCGGAGTTGCGGCGCATCAGGGTGGCCAGGTGGTCCATCTGGAAGAGGTTCGCCAGCCGGCCCGAGTCCTGCTCACCCTGCTCGAGATGGGAGATCAGGCGGATCTGGCGCTCCACCAGGGACTGGCTGCGCCGCGAGAGGTTCACGAACATCGCGTTGACGTTCCCGCGCAGCGCCGCCTCGTTGGCCGCCAGCCGCAGTGCCTCCCGGTGCACCTGGTCGAACGCCCGCGCCACCTCACCGATCTCGTCCGAGGAATCGACGTCGATCGGCTTGACCTCCAGCGAGACGCCCGCGCCGTCGGTCTCGGCCATCAGGCGGACCGTCTCCGGCAGCCGCACGTCGGCGATCTCCAGGGCGCCTGCCCGCAGCCTGCGCAGCGGCCCGATCATGGACCTGCCGACGACCGCGATCAGGAACAGGGCCAGGACCAGCAGCAGCAGCACCCCGGCGCCCTCGATCACCGCCGTTGCCATCGCCCCGGAGCGCAGAGATCCGCTCTGCGCGACGATCGACGACATCAGGCTCTGCTCGACAGAGCCCAGGCTGCTGGTGATGTAGGAGGCATCGCTCGAGGCGACCGTGAGGGTGGGATCGGTCGCGGAGGTCGTGCCGCTCGCCAGCAGCGAGGACGCCTGCTGCAGCTGCTGCTGGGCGGTGGCCGCGAACGACGACGACAGGTCGCTGTTGTAAAGCTGCCGCTGAGCGGCGGTCGCGGCGAGGTTGAAGGCGGACAGGTTCGCGGCCTGCGCGGCCGCCTGCTGGTCGAGCACCCCGAGCGACTCGGAGCTGAGCAGGTTCTCGCCGACGAGATCGGGGCGCAGCGCCGAGGTCACGATCGCCTGCTGCTGCGACGCCTCTTCCTTCATGTCCGAGACCAGGCTGGCCGCCAGCACGGTCTGGGCCAGCGACGCGTCCTTGCTCCCGGCCGCGACCTCGTTCTCCAGGGTCAGCAGCTGGGTGATGGTGGCGCCGTAGTCGTTGATCACGGTCAGGACGGGGAGCTTGCTGCCCACCGCGGCCTGCCGCAGCGCCGGGAGGTCGCCGATCGCGGTGATCGCGCTCTGCGCCTGGGCCTGGGCCGGCCCGCTGATGGTGGCCGCCAGCCTGGTGACGTTGGCCGCCGATTGGTCGGTGGCGTTGTAGTCCGCGTGCAGCAACGTCAGCTCGGGAGCGGCGGCGGCCATGTTTCCGGCTAGCGAATTCGCCCGGCCGCCCTGGTTGGCCATGACGATGAAGGTGACGGTGTCCTCGCGCTCGTTCTGCAGGGCCTGGACCAGGTCGGTAGCCTGGCCGGCCAGGACGGCGAGCTGCTGCACCTGCTGGTAGCTCGCCTCGGTGCTCAGCGAGGAGTAGATGGCCAGGCTTCCGAACGCCACGGCCACGACCACGGGCACGGTGATGAGCAGCAGCAGCCGCGAGCGCACCCGCCAGTCCTTCAGGGACAGACGGCTCCAGATCGGCGGGCGCGGAGCGCTGCTCGCGGTCTTGCTCCCCGGCTCATGTCCGCCGGGCTGCCGGTGACTGGGCGAAGTCGCGCCACTGGCGTCGCGTTCCTGGCCCGCCGGGCCGGGCCTCGCGGCGGTTCGCCGGAACGTCCTGAACGCCAGCCAGTCCGTGCTCGTGCGGCCGCGTCGCAGGGCCTCGTGACTCTTCATCGCGGATGCGACAGACTGCCGCGAAGACCCTGACCTCCCGACACCGCCATACCTATTACCCCTCTTACCAGCTATAACCCGGAAAGCTCGGCATTATGGCTTTCAGCACGTCTAGTCTAGGTCTTGGAAGACTATCGCGGTCGCTCGTGCCCTGTACCTAAAAACGGCCTGTAACGCGCCCGCGAATATCCGCCAAGTACGGTCGATCAACGAGGGGGTTGCGTGCATCTTGCGCAGGCCCGTGCGCGCACCGTGATCCCCGGTCGCGTCCTGCGGCGCTCGAGTATCTGCGTGGTCCTGCTCTCTCTGGTGCTCGCGGCCTCGGGGTGCCACGTGCCCGGCACCTCATCGTCGTCCGCCCTGCCGCCCGGCCAGAACCTCACGGTGGCCGTGGTGCCCGGCATCGAGTCCGTGCCGCTGATGGTGGCGCTCAAGGACGGGCTCTTCGCCCGGCAGGGCATCGGGGTGACGGTGGAGGACTTCCCGTCGGTCGGCGATGCCTATGACGCGCTGGTCCACGGCAGGGCCGACGTCGCCGACGGGGACTACACCACGTTCTTCTCCGAGATCGCGTCCGGGCAGGCGCAGCTGAAGCTGATCACCGACGGCTACGACGCGGCGCCCGGGACGATGCAGATCCTGACCCTGCCGTCGTCGGGCATCGACTCGCCGCAGCAACTGGTCGGCAAGGTGGTGGGCACACCGGTGGCGGGCCCGCTGTCCGCCCAGATTCCCGCGTACTCCTCCATCTTCCCGTACAGCATCGCCACGCTGGCCACCGAATCGGTCCTGCAGAGCGACGGGGTCAACCCGGGCGAGGTCACCTTCGTGCCGGTGCAGCAAAAGCAGATGCTCACAGCGCTCGCGCAGCACCAGGTCAACGCGATCCTGGTGACCGATCCGTTGATCATCGAGGCAGAGACCCAGCTGGGCGCGGAGGAAGTCCTCGATTCCTGCAGCGGCGTCACGGCCAACCTGCCGCTGTCCGGCTACTTCAGCACGGCCGCCTTTGCCAGCCAGCATGCCGCCGCGCTGCTCGCCTTCCGGGCCGCGCTGGCCACCGCCCAGTCCGACTCCGGACAGCGCGGCAACGTCCAGTCCGTTCTGCGCAGCCAGAACATGAGCGCCCTCGATGCCGACCTGGTCAACATCGGCCAGTACCCGGCGTTCCTGAACGTCGGCCAGGTCCAGCGCATCGCCGACCTGATGTACGACTCGGGCATGATCACGACGCCGGTCTCGGTCCAGAGCCTCGTGCTCAACCAGGCCGGGGGGAGCCAGTAACCCTATGGGGAGCCAGTAACCCTATCTGGGGCTGAGCTGCATGGCCATGGCGTGCTCCACCAGGGAGATCAACGTCGACTTCGTCGACTGCCGGTCCCGCGCATCACACTCGACCACCGGCACATGCACCCCGACCGACAACGCCTCCCGCACATCCCCCACCTCATGCGGGAAATCCCCGTGAAAACCATTCACCGCCACAATGAACGGCAGCCCCGCCGACTCAAAATAATCCACCGCCGGGAACGAGTCCGCCAGCCGCCGCGTGTCCACCAGCACCACCGCCCCGATCGCCCCGTGGATCAGGTCATCCCACATAAACCA
>JASHUI010000367.1:0-2908 GCA_030040095.1 Streptosporangiaceae bacterium
GGTTATCCGGAGGGCGGGTCGGTGTTCCTGGGCGGGGGCGGGCCGGGATTGTCCAGCCGCCCGTTCGCCGAGGCGACCCAGGCCACGATCGACAGCGAGGTCGCCCGGCTGCTGCGCGAGGCCGAGCAGACCGCGGTCGACCTGCTCCGCGCGCACCGCGGCGAACTCGACCAGCTGGTCAGCCTGCTGCTGGAGCACGAGACCGTGGACGGCTCGGCCGTCTACCGGATCGTCGGCAAGCCCATGCCCCAGGCCCGGCCGGAACAGATGGCGATCGGTCCGCACAGCAAGGCCGCGACGGGGACCGCGGCCGGGGACGGATCCGGCTCCGCCCTGAACCCGGACCAGCATCAGCATCCGAAGGGCACGGCGGGCAGCGGGTGAGGGCCGGCTGGGTCCGGCCCTCACCTCCGTTCCCGCGCTCCCCCTACCCTGACGTACCGGGGACTCCACCCACGCCCCGCCCCCGAGGCGCCGCGCGCCGCGGGCACGCGCTGGTCGCCGAGTTCGCGCCGACAAAGATCCGTCAGCTGACCGATGTCTCGCCATGCAAGTTGCAGCAGTATTTGTCGTGAAACCGGCAGTACCCGGCTTGGCAAGGAAACCCGATGGAAACCATGGCGCCGCTCCGGCCGACCGTCCAACGCCCGCGCCGCATCCTCCTCACGGCCGAACCGGCCGCGGTCGCCGCGGCCCGCAGCCAGGTCCGGGCGGCCATCTTCGGCTGGGATGCCCCCGTCGACGTGGCCACCGCGGTGCTGCTGACCAGCGAACTGGTGACCAACGCCATCGCGCATGAGGCGGGCGAGACCGTCACGCTCACCATCAGCTGCATCTGCGGCCAGCTACGCGTCGACGTCCACGACACGTCGTGCGCCCCGCCGGTGCCGATGGCCGCGCAGCCCGACTCGGAGGCCGGGCGGGGCCTGATGCTGGTGGCGAGCCTGTCGACCGACTGGGGCTACCACCGGACGCCGACGGGCAAGTCCGTGTACTTCACGCTGGCGTTTCAGGACGGTCTCTGACCAGCGCGTGACCGCTGACCGCGGGCAGGCGCACACGGGGCCCGGTGGATTGCGAGCCGCCCGGCAATCCACCGGGCCCTTTCTAGCGTCCGCGCCCGCGCTTCCCGCTCGCCGCGCTTCCCGCGCTCGCCGCGCTTCCCGCGCCCGCCGCGCCCCCGCTCACCGCGAGGCGAGCGTGCGCAGCGCGGACTCACGCGCGATGTCGGTTCGTGAATGAACGTTCAGCTTCTTCAGAATGTGGGAGACATGGGTGGCGACGGTCCGCCGCGACAAGAGCAGCCTGGCGGCTATCTCCGGGTTGGACAGCCCCTCCCCCACGAACGCGGCGATCTTGGTCTCGGTCGGGGTCAGGCTGTCCCAGCCGCTCTGGGCCTGCCGGTGCTTCGCGCGCGGGCCGCGGCGGATTCCGTGTGCCCGGAACCTGGCCTCGAGCCTGGCGACGTCCGCCGCGGCGCAGAGCGAGGCGAAGGCGTCCGCCGCCCGGGTGAACGCCGCGCGGGCCTGGCCGCGGTCGCCGGCCCCGACGAATTCGTCTGCGGCTGCCTCCAGCGCCTTCGCGCTGAGCAGCGGCCGGCCGGCGTCGCGGTAACGCTCGGCGGCCGCGAGCAGCCGGACGGCATCGTGATCCAGCAGGCCCTGGCAATAGAGCGCGTTCGCCTGACGGTGGGGTATCTCTGAGCCGGCGGCCAGGGCCACGGCGTGGCCCGCGAAGGCCCGCGCGGTAGCCAGGTCACCGGTCTTCGCGGCCAGCCGGACGGCGTCGGCCAGCAGGTCCTCGATCTCGTCGACTTCCTCGGTATTGTCGGCGAACCCCGCGGTCAGCACGTCGAGGGCTTCGGGCAGCTCTCCGGCCTGCTCGCAGTCCAGGCTTCGGGCCAGCGCCAGCGGGCCGATGATCCGGTTGCCGATCCGCTTGGCGTGAGGCACGGCGGCGGCCAGGTGACCGCGCGCCTCGGCGATCTCGCCGCGATGGAAGCGGATCGCCGCGGCGATGCCCAGATCGGAACAGGCCGCGAGCGGCCCCTTCAGGTCCTCGGGCAGCACCGCCACCTCGGCCAGGGCCTCATCCCAGCGCCCGGTGTCGAACAGTAACTGGCCCAGGGCCCCGTGCGCCTGGACCAGCCGGATGACGGTCCCGACCTGGTCGGCCAGGTCCCGGGCCTGACCGGCCGCCGCGAAGGCGTCCTGGTAGCGGTCCAGGCCGCCGAGGGTCACGGCCTTGTTGATCTGGAGCAGCAACCGCAGGTCGGTCAGGGCCGGATCGGCCTGGGTAACGGTCAGCGCCCGGTCGAACAGCGGCAGCGCGTCGGCCGTCTGGCCCTGGACTGCGGTCACGATCGTCAGCACGTGCAGGGCCCAGCTCATGGCCCAGTTGTCGCCCGCCTCCGAGGCCACCGCCAGAGCGTTGGTCGCCACCTGGCCGGCCTTCTCCGCCTCGCCCAGGCTGCTGTGCGTGCGCGCCGCGAGCACCAGCAGCCGGGCGCGATGCCGGGCCGAGATCCCGGGCGAGGCCAGGGCCCGGTCGAGGGTGGCGAGCGATTCGGCGGAACGGCCGACCCGCATCCGGCACTGAGCCAGGGTCCAGTGCAGGTCGACGACGAGATCGGGCTCGGCGGCGTGCTTCAGCGCCTGGTTGGCCACCTGCTCGGCCTCGGCCGCGTCGCCCACCCGGTAGAGGGCGTCCGCCAGCCGTCCGACCAGGCGGTCGTGCGGGGCCGAGCCCGCCGGGGTACTGGCCACGGCCTGGCGCAGGAGTTCGGCCGCCACCTGGGGTGCCTGGCCGATCAGCAGGTCTGCGGTGCGGGCCAGCCAGTCCAGCGCCCATTCGTCCATCGGTTCGGCGCCGCCGGGACCGGCCACGGCCCGGAGCAACTGCCGCGCCA
>JASHUI010000368.1:0-4121 GCA_030040095.1 Streptosporangiaceae bacterium
CTTCATGCCCCGGTGAGCAGGCCCGCTACACGTCTGCGGCTGGCGGAAGCCCTGGCGCTATCCGGGCAGGCTGACCTGGCGGAGGCGGAGCTAAGAAACGTCGCGCTCGAGCCAGTGACTCCGAGCGACTTCCCCGCCACCCTGGTCGCGTGGATGAGTCGGGTGCAGGGCCTCATCGCCTCCTCGCGCGGGGATGCCGCCCTGGCCGAGAGGCGGCTGGCGGAGTCGGTGACCGGATGGCAGCGGATCGCGCGGACGCATGGCAGTGCTCAAACCGGCGCCGGCTACGTTGCCGCGCTCATCGATCTCGGCCGACCGCCCGTAAGCTCGCTCGTGGAGCCCGCCCGAGAACTCGCCATCGTCACCGCCGAGCTAGCCGCGCTCCGCCGCCACAAGGCAGGAACCAAAGACCCCGGTGCTAGGCCCGGCACCGGGGCCCGGCAGGCCGGCACCCGGGCTGCGCACAGCCCTGACATCGCAAGCCAGGAGTAAACCGATGCGGACCTTCGACCAGAGCGCAGTCAGCACTGCACCCCCGGAAGAGGTATGGAAATTGCTATATGACCCAGCCCAGTTCCCGCTGTGGTGGGCGGGTACCGGGTCAGTGGAGCCGGGCAGTGACGTCGGCGACTACATCATGTACCCGGAGGGATATCCCGACTTTCCGATGCCGCAAGCGCTAGAGACCAGCCAGGAAAACGGCACCGTAAAAATCTCATGCCTGGTCTCAGATCTATGCTTTGATTGGCGGCTTCGGCCGTCCGGCGGTGGCACCGAGATCTCCGTGCATGTCGAGATACCCGACCGCGAGGCGCACCGCCTCGATCAACAGCGCGACATTATTCGCCAGTCAGTGCTACGACTCGCCGAACTCGCCGCTGACCGCGCATAGGCCGCCGGGCTTCGGCGAAGAATTCCGCACCTGATGGGCGGCCACAGCGTCAAGTTCCACACGACGGCCGCCAAGACCCTGCGCCACCCCGCCGCCGCCGAGCTCGAACCCACCGGCGAAGCACGCACCCTCCCCGGAGACCACGGCCTGACCATCGTCACCTGCACCGTCGAAGCCCCACAGCGCCTCCGAACAGCCCCTGAACTTCCTCGCGAGCTGGAGCGCGCAGGCATCCCCCTGCGGAATTCCGGCAGAGGAGACGCTCCACGTCGGCGAAATGCCTGGTGACCGGCTCGCGCATCCGGCCTAGTGTCACTTACTTTGATCTTGGAAAGACAGCTGAGATCCAGCCGCGCCAAGCATCGCGGTCCTGGGTGAGGGCGCATCAGCGCCGTATGCTCGTGCACGGCACGGACATGCACTGGAGGGGCTTACCGTGACGGGCTATCACCCCATGACCCTGGCCGAACTGGGCGGCCGCCTGGCGCGGGCATCCGACGCCAAGGTGCGGTGGAAGCTCGTCTGGGAGTTCCTTGAGGAGTACCGGTGGGAGCAAGCCAGTGCTCAGCCCTCGCTGCTGCGGGACGAGCCGGCGCCGGTTGGTGACGAACGGTGGGATGCGCTGCTGGCGGCGCTGGCTGAGCATCTTGCCGCGCGGCTTGACCTCGCTCCCCCGCTGTGGGCTGAAGCCCGGGTATTGCGCCGGCCGTGGTTTCCCGCAGAACTGCGCATCCAGCGGGCGGAGGCGCTGGTCTGGGCTCCGGCGGCATTCCGCAAGCACGGCGTCTACCTGTCAGCCCGGGACCTGGACGCAGCATGACCGACCCCGGCGATGTCCTTCTCGGCCGGGCCGAGATGGAACGGGCTTTCACTGCCTGGGCGAGCGCCTGCAGCGCAGGGGCGTCGTCGCGGACGTGCTGGTGGTCGGCGGTGCCGCCATGGCCCTGGCCTACGACGCCACCCGCGTCACCCGCGACATCGACGCGACGTTCGTCCCCCACGGCGTGGTGATCGAGGAGGCCCGGCACGTCGCGGACGATCTGGGACTGCCCTACTGGTGGCTAAACGAGCAGGCAAGCATCTACATCTCCGGGAAGGACGACCCCGGCAAGCGCCGGGTGTTCGACCATCCCGGATTGCGCGTGGCAGCAGCCTCTCCAGCCCATATCTTCGCGATGAAGGCCTTCGCCGCCAGGACACGCGACATCGACGATCTCCGCCTGCTGGCCGACATCCTGGGGGTGGGATCAGCCGCCGAGGCCTTGCAGATCTGTGCTGATTTCTACCCCGACGAACCACTGCCGCAACGGTCAGTTGCCGTCCTGCGGGAACTCTTCGGGTGAACACCAAGCCGACCCATCTTGGTGCCCTCGTCCGACCACGACAGCTCATGGCGCGTTTGGCGATGACGTCGGCACATGCGGCGTGCAGAAGCCAGTAACGTGTCGCCATGACCGCGGGGACAGGTTCTGATGACGCGCCGGGGAACCAGCTGGCCGACCTAGGCGATCTGGCGGCTGCGATGTCAGGTCTGACCTTGGGCGAGATGGAGGAGACGCTGCAGAAGCTGCTCGCCGCTCGGACGCCGCTTGCGAGCCTGTGTGAGCAGCCGCCGCCGTCCCGCCGTCGGCCCCGGCGCAGCGAGGTGGTCACGTACCGCGTCCGGATCGATCTCAACAGGACGAGGCCACCGCTGTGGCGTCGGCTCGAGCTGGCGTCGGACCTGTTTCTCGACCAAGTCCACGAAGTCATCCAGGTGGCGTTCGGCTGGACCAACAGCCACCTGCATCAGTTCGGTTCCGGTCCGGGTCGTTACGGCTTCGAGACAGAGTTCTACTTGTGCCCGTTCCAGGTGGAAGACGGCGAGAGGGGAATCCCCGAGGAAGACGTGCGCCTGGACGAGGTGCTGGCCGACGTCGGCGAGAAGCTGTTCTACGACTACGATTTCGGTGACGACTGGCAGCACACCATCAAGCTCGAGGCGGTGCTGCCACGGAGTGACGCCGGGCCGAGGGCGGTGTGTGTGGCCGGCCGCCGTGACGGCCCTGCCGAGGACTGCGGCGGCGTTTACGCATACGAACTGATCTGCGCGGCCACCGACCCGCGCAACCCCGATCACACCGACGCGGCGGCCGAATTCAGCCACGTCTTCGGCCAGTTCACCGACCCGGAGACCGTGAGCGTGACGCCATTCGACATGGCCGAGATCAACCAGACGCTCGCCGGGCTCGGCTGGCAGGGCCAGGACGGGCGGGACGACGGCAACGCTGGACAGCAGCGCAGCTACCCACCGCGCCTCGATGAGCTCGTCCGTGCTGCCCGGACCACGGCCGGCAAGCGAGAACTGCGGCAACTGATCGGCCAGGCCCGCCTGGACCAGCCGGTGCTTGTGGACGCTGCCACCGCGTCGCGGATGGTCGGCCCGTACACCTGGCTGCTGGACCGCGTCGGCGACCAAGGAATCAAGCTGACCGGCGCTGGCTACCTTCCCCCGGCCCAGGTAGAAGCGGCGATGAACGACCTCGGCCTGGGCGAGGAGTGGATCGGGAAAGGCAACCGGGAGAACCAGACACTGCCCGTCCTGCACCTTCGCGAATCGGCAAACGCCATGGGCCTGCTGCGCAAACGCCACGGGACGCTCCTGCTCACCTCGCACGCACGAAAACTGCGCGGCGACCCGGTCGCGCTGTGGTGGCACCTGGCCAAGCGCACGCCACCCAGGTCGCCGGACGCCTGCGAAAGCCAAGCCGGGCTCATTCTCCTGCTCGCCCTGGCCGCCGAGGCCGCCGAGGACCCGGACAAGATCACCGCCCGCCTGCTCGGCGCGATCGGCTGGGCCGACTGGGACGGCACCGAACTCACTGAATTTGCCGCAGGTCAGGCTGCCTGGAACACCATGGCTGTCCTGCGACGGCTCGGCGCGCTCACCAACGACCCCTGGCTCTCGGCAGCCAGGCCGACACCGGAAGGTGTGGCCTTCACCCGCGCCGCCCTGAGCAACTGGCCCTAACACGACGCTTGCGCCCGCAGCAACCTACGACACCCACCGCAGCCGAGAACCCAGGACGAACAGGCTGCCCCGCGAGACCTCTTCCCGAACAGGAAGCGCTCTTGCCCTGCACGTCCCGCCGTCTAGCGAAATACCTGCAGCCGACCTCTTGCTGCAGACGCTGTGCCACTCAAATGCCACTCGCCGTAAGAGAGGTACTCGGTTCTATATTCGAAAATG
>JASHUI010000369.1:0-4540 GCA_030040095.1 Streptosporangiaceae bacterium
ACCAGGTGCACCGTGACGCTCACGCCCAGCTCCTGACGCAGCCGCGACTCGATCTCGCCTGGGGCCGGCTCGGGGGCGAGTCGGGGCGTTCGGTATTCCACGCACGCAAACAGGCGCATCGGGGTCATCCGCTCATCAACCACCAGCAGGTAGTCGGGCGCGAGGGCCGGGTGGGCGAGCAGTACGCGCTCGACCTCGCTCGGGTAGACGTTCACGCCGCGGACTATCAGCATGTCGTCGCGCCGGCCGGTGACCTTGCTCATCTTCACCAGGGTGCGGCCGCAGGCGCAGGGGTCGCGGCGCAGCGCCGCGATGTCGCCCGTCCGGTACCGCAGCAGCGGCAGGGCCTGCTTGGTCACGGTGCTGAACACCAGCTCCCCCGCCGTCCCGTCCGGCACCGGCTGCCCGGTCTGCAGATCGATCGCCTCGACCAGGAAGTGGTCCTCGTTCACGTGCAGCCCGTCGGCCGTCACCAGGCACTCGGCCGCCACGCCCGGGCCGATCACCTCGGACAGCCCGTAGATATCCAGCGCGCGCAGGCCGAGCAGTTCCTCGATCCTGGCCCGCATGGCGTCGGTCCACGGCTCGGCGCCGAACAGGCCAGCGGTCAGCCGGAGGCCGTCGCCGGGGCCCAGGCCAGCCTCGGCCAGAGCCTCGCCCAGCCGGATCGCGTACGACGGGGTGCAGGTCAAGATGTCCGGCTGCAGGTCGCGCAGCAGGGTCACCTGGCGCTGGGTCATCCCGCCGGAGACCGGGACCACGGTCGCGCCCAGCTCGACGGCGCCCTGGTGGATGCCGAGCCCGCCGGTGAACAGGCCGTAGCCGTAGGAGTTGTGCACGATGCTGGCGGGCCCGGCGCCGGCCGCGACCAGCGCGCGGGCGCACATCCGGCTCCACAGGCGCAGGTCATCGCGCGTGTATCCGACCAGCGTGGGCCGCCCGCCGGTCCCGCTGGAGCCGTGCAGGGTGACCACCTCGGCCGGCGGGACGGCGAACATCCCGAACGGATAGCCGTGCCACAGGTCGGCCTTGCCGGTGGTCGGCAGCCGGGGCAAATCGTCCAGCGTGACGTCGGCCCCGCTGGCGACCCCGGCCTCCTTGAGCCGGCCTGCCTGGATCCCGTCCGCCGCGAGCAGTCTGTCGACCAGGCCCCGCAGCCGGTCCTGCTGCAGCGCCGCGAGCCGTTCTCGCGGCATGGACTCGGCGTCCGGTTCGAACATGGCTGACAGCTGCTCATCGGTCATGATGCATCTTCCCGCGTCCCGCGCCGCCCGCTCAACAGGACCGGCCCCGCCCTCCGGCCGGCGCCCCTCCCCCGGCCCGCGCCGGCGCGCCGACGGGACCGCGATCGAGATATTGCGCGTCTGCCTTAACATTGCCTCATGACTTCTGTGCCCGACCGCTCCCGGGTGCGTCTTCCCGGCATCAGCTCCCGCGCCTACGAACATCCCGCCGACCGCTCCGCCCTGGTGGCGCTGCGCAAGCTCTCCGGATTCGACACCCTGCTCCGGCGCCTGGCCGGGCTGTTCAACGACCGCAGCCTGCGGCTGATGTTCCTGGCCAGCTCGGTTCGCGCGTCAGACCAGCAGTTCCCGCAGCTCTACCAGGCGATGCTGGATGGCTGCTACATCCTGGACCTGCCGACCGTTCCCGAGCTGTTCATCTCCCAGGACCCGATGGTCAACGCCATGACCCTGGGCGCCGACAAGCCGTTCATGGTGATCACGAGCGGCATGGTCGACCTGATGGACCCGGAAGAGATACGGTTCGTGATCGGCCACGAACTCGGTCACGTGCTGTCCGGCCACGCCGTGTACCGGACGATGTTGTACCACCTGCTCAATCTGGTCACGCGGATCGCCTGGCTGCCCATCGTGCTGCCGGCCAAGGGCATCATCTGGGCCCTCGAAGAGTGGTACCGCAAGTCCGAGTTGTCCTGCGACCGGGCTGGCCTGCTGGCCGGCCAGGACGTCGAGGCGGCTCGCCGCGCGCTGATGAAGACGGCCGGGGGTTCCCGGCTCGGCGAGCTCAGCCACGACGCCTTCCACCAGCAGGCGCACGAGTACGACGCCGTGCCGGACGTCCGGGAAGGCCTGCTCAAGCTCCTGCAACTGCAGGGGAACACGCATCCCTTCGCGGTGATCCGGTTCGCCGAACTGGACCGCTGGGCATCCGACGGCGAATACGCCCAGATCCTCGCGGGCAACTACCCCCGCCGCGAAGACGACGGCGACGCTTCGATCGGCGACGAGTTCAAGGCGGCGGCCAAGTCCTACCAGGAATCGTGGAACCGCTCGGCGGACCCGCTCATCGGCGCCGTCCGAGGGGTGGCCGAGACCGCGGCCGGGGCGGGCCAGCGGTTGTTCGGGAACCTGGGCGGCCGCCGCGACAACGACGACGACCGCTGACGCCGGGCCCGCGACGACCGCTGACGCCGGGCCCCGCCAGCCCCGTTCGGCCGGATTGTTCCACTGACTGTGGACGCTCCTGTGGATAGCACGGTGGAAATGCCGCCGGTCACAGGGGATAACTCCCGGTGTCCTGTGGATGGCCAAAGAATCTTGAAATTGCTGCGTGAAACCTCTTGTGCCAGGTCAGGCGGACGCTGTAAAAATTCACTCACCACCAAATACGGGTGCCGATCCCGGGGGCAACTCCGGGAACGACCGAGGAGCCGGGTGACCGCACCTCGGGCGGGTGTCCGGTAGCGGTGGGCGGTCCGGCAGCGTTCGGCAGCCGAGCAATCGGCTCGCTGGCTCCGCTGGACCGAGCGAGGCCCCTGCATCTCATACATGCGGGGGCCTCGCCCTTTTGCCGATGCGCGCCGGGCCGCTATTGCGGATCAGGTGGCATAAGCCTCGTCGGGTATGTCGGTAATGAACATGTGCCCAGGCGCGTGAGTGATCGCGAACGGCGGCCGGGCCCGGGTCAGGGCCACCTGCGGGGTGACGCCGCACGCCCAGAACACCGGAACGTCGCCGTCCTCGGCGCGCACGGGGTCGCCGAAGTCCGGCCGGGACGTGTCGGCGATGCCGAGCGCCGAAGGGTGGCCGGCGTGCACCGGGGCGCCGTGCACCGCCGGGTAGCGCCCCGTCACCGCAACCGCCGTCGCGACCAGGTCCGGCGGGATCGGTCGCATGGTCACCACCAGGGGGCCGCGGAAGATCCCGGCCGGCCGGCACATCTGGCTGGTGATGAACATCGGCACGTTGCGCCCCTGCTCAATGTGGCGCACGGGCACGCCGGCCGCGGTGAGCGCCCCGTCGAACGTGAAACTGCAGCCGATAAGGAACGCGACCAGGTCGTCGCGCCAGTACCCGGATGCGTCGGCGGTCTCGGCGATGCACTCCCCGTGCTCCCAGACCCGGTACGCCGGCAGATCGGTCCGCAGGTCGGCGCGCGGTGCCATCCGGGTAACCGGGTCGCCGGGCTCGGTCACGTCGAGCACGGGGCAGGGCTTTGGGTTGCGCCGCGCGAACAGCATGAAGTCACGGGCCTGGTCCTGCGGCAGCGCCACCAGGTTCGCCTGGGTATAGCCGGGGCACCAGGCCGCGGTCGGCGTCCTCAGCCCGGCCCGGAACCGCTCCCGGGCCTGCGCGGGGTCCGCCGGCTCCACGGCCACTTCCTAGACCGCGGGCGGCGCGCTCAGGGCCAGGTCGCCGATCGGAGCCAGCCTGGCCAGGACGGCGGGCAACTCGCCGGAGTGCACGACGCCAAGTCGCTGCGTCGTCCTGGTCAGCGCCACGTACAAGTCGTTCAGCCCGCGCGGCGACTCGGCCAGGATCCCGGCCGGGTCGCCGATCAGCACCGTGTCGAACTCCAGCCCCTTGGCCTGCTGGACCGTGAGCACCACCACCGGGCGCTCGAGATCCGACTGTTCCCCGATGGTCGCCGAGGGAACGGCGGCGGTCACGGCCGCCCCGAACTCCTCCAGCCGGGCAGCGGGCACGATGACGGCTAGCTGGCCCTCGCCGGGCGGAGCGGCGGCTCGCCGGGCGGCGTCCGCCAGGCGGTCGGCCAGTGACTCGCCCGGCACGGCCAGAACCCACGGCTGCGCGCCGGTCGTCCGCACCGAGCGCGGCAGGTCCAGGTCGGGGTCCAAGGCGGCCAGGACGTCGCCCGCGACCGCCATGATCTCGGCCGGCGTGCGGTAGTTGATGGTCAGCCCGGACAGCCGCCACCGCTGGCCCTGGTACCGCCCGAGCACGCTGGTCCACGACGAGGCCCCGCCCAGGCTGCCGGTCTGTGCCACGTCGCCGACGATCGTCATCGACCGGCTCGGGCAGCGCCGCATCAGCATGCGCCAGGCCATCTCGGACAGCTCCTGGGCCTCGTCCACGATCACGTGGCCGAACGCCCAGGTCCGGTCGCCCGCGGCGCGCTCCGCCGCGGTCAGGTACTCCGCGTCCTCCTGCCGGGTGGCCAGCCGGCTGGCGTCCACCAGGTCGGCACCCATCAGGATCTCCTGGTCGTCCTCCAGATCGCGGGAGAGGATGTCCAGCACGCCCCGGGCGTAGTCGATCTCGGCCTGCCGGCGCCG
>JASHUI010000370.1:0-5960 GCA_030040095.1 Streptosporangiaceae bacterium
GCCGTCGCCGGCCTGCCGCAGCGCCTCCCACCAGGCGGCCGGGTCGGCCTCGGTGCCCGCCGGGTGCGGCGCGCTGCCCCGGCCGACGACCGTGCCGTCATCGGCGTCGCAGAGGACGACCTTGGTGGACTGCGTCGAGGAGTCCACTCCGGCCACCAGCATGACCGCCCCTTCCGCCGCCCGGCCGGGGACTTGACCGGCCTCCAAAGGCTAAACCGGAACGCGCCCTGACGGCACTAGCGCCCGGCCAGCCAGCTCACCAGGTTGGCCCACAGCGGCGCGTATCCCGGCCAGTCCAGGAACCCGGGCGGGCCCCAGTGCGGCGCGCAGTCAGAGGTGAACACGGCGGCCCGGCCCGCGCCGTGGCCGCCGCACGCGATCAGCGGGTCGTCACCCACGCTCGCCACCACGGTCGCGCCCGCCTTGGCCGTCACCCGGTTGTAGCCGAGCAGCGCGGGCCAGGCCGCGGGCAGGCCGGCCAGGATCTGGTGCCCGGGGCTGGCCGCGGCCGGTACCACGCCCTGGGGCGTCTCCGCCCGGTCGTCGGTCGCGCTGATCGTCACCGGCAGCGCGTCCTCGACCGGCGTTCCGTGGTACCGCGCCTTGCCCTCGATTCCGGCGAAGGACAGGTAGCCGCCGATCATCAGCAGCCCGCCGCCCCCGGCCACGTAGCGCTCGAGCTCGTCGAGCCGGTTCGGCGTCACCGCCGAGCGCTCGAACGTGTCCGGCGACAGCAGCAGGCTGTTCGCGCCGATATCGCTGAGGATGACCGCGTCGTAGCTGGCCAGCGCCTCCGCCGACGCGGGGAACTGCCCGGGAACCAGGTGCCCGGGCAGGTACTCGGTCTCGATCCCGGACCCGGCCAGCGCGGCGCGCAGCCGGCCGGCGCCCTCGGTGTACGAGCTCGTCGTGAACGAGTCGACGCCCTTGATGTGCAGGCTGTGCGTGACCCAGCTCTCGCCGCAGAGCAGCACCCGCATGTGATCGTCCCTTCGCTACCGGCCGGCCGGGGCGGCGGCCGACTCCCGGACCACCAGCTCCACCGGCAGCACCTCGGTGCGCGCCGGCGCCTCGCGGTCGGCCAGCCTCTCGAACAGCAGTTCCACGCCCACCTGGGCCAGCCGCTCGACCGGCGACCGGATCGTGGTCAGCCGAGGCCGCACGTACTGGCTGAACCGGATGTCGTCGAAGCCGACGATCGACAGGTCCTCGGGCACCCTGATGCCGTGGGCCTCCGCGGCGGACAGGACGCCGAGCGCGATGTAGTCGCTGGCCACGAACGCCGCGGTCGGCGGCTCAGCCGCGGCAAGCAGGTGCGGCAGCACGCTCATCCCGAACTGCTCGGTGAACTGCCCGGCCTGGCTGACCTGCCCGGACGGGTCGATGCCGGCCTTGCGCAGGGCGTCGCCGTAGCCGCGGTAGCGCTCCTGCACCGAGCCGAGCTCGGCCGGGCCGGACACGAACGCGATCCGCCGGTGGCCGAGAGCGACCAGGTAGCTCGTGGCCTGGTAGCCGCCCGCGTAGTCGTCCATCACCACGGTGTGCACCGGCGGCAGCCCGGCGATCGGCTCGTCCACGACCACCACCGCGAGCCCGTCGGCGATCGCCGTGGCCAGCCGCTCGTTCGACCGGAACGAGCCCAGGTAGAGCATGCCGTCGATGGCCCCGGACGCCAGGAGCTCGATGTAGCTGGACTGGCGCACGGCCTGGCTGCGGTGGGAGCAGAGCAACACCAGCCTGCCGTGCCGTTCCACCGCCTCGACCACGTAGTCGGCGATCGTCCCGAAGTACGGGTTGCTGATCTCGGGGACCACGAAGCCGATCACGCCGGACCGGCGCCGGGCCAGGTTCCGCGCCTGAGCGTTCGGCACGTAGCCGAGCTCGTGGACCGCCTCGAGAACTTTGGCCTCGGTGGCCGGGGACACCCGCAGCTGCCCGTTCAGGTAACGCGAGACGGTCGAGGCGGCCACCCCGGCCGCCCGGGCGACGTCCTGGATCGTGGTCACGTCTCCCGCTCCATCGCTCCTGACCGTCTCTAATTGGTTGCGCAAACTGTACCGGAAGCCAATTCGATCTCGTCTGCTAGCCCCTTGACGTGGGACTTATGCCGCTCATACTTATACGAAACCGGTTGCGCAACGAAGGCGGTCTCCCCCATGGCCACTCAGGCAGCCAGCACCTCCACGACCCCCCAGCTGCGGCGCAACGCGCTCGGGCTCCCGCAGGTGGTGTTCCAGGGCATCACGCACATCGCGCCGTCGATCAACGTGGTCTTCACGTTCCCGGTCATCGCCCTGAAGGCGGGCCCGGACATGCCGATCTCGTTCCTGCTGACCACGATCGTCTGCTTCTTCATCGCGAACACGGTGTCGCAGTTCTCCAAGTACATGCCGTCCACCGGCGGCTACTACTCGTTCGCCACCCGCGGGCTGGGCGCCCGCAGCGGGTTCATGACCACCTGGAGCTACCTGATCTACGACATCATCGGGCCGGCCGGGGCCATCGGCTTCCTCGGCTACCTGGCGTCGAGCACGTTCCAGATGGCGGCGGGCGTGAACATCCCGTGGTGGATCTTCGCGCTCATCACGTTCGCGATCGTCTGGGTGCTGACCCATTTCGGGATCCGGCTCTCCATGCGCACCACGGCCATCTTCGGCGGCATCGAGATGCTGATCATGCTCGCGCTCGCGTTCACGTTCCTGGCTCATCCGGGGCACGGCACGCACTTCTCCGCGCCGTTGCTGCCGAGCAACGCCCCGCACCGCTACGAGGGGATCCTGGCCGGGATGGTCTTCTCGGTGCTCGCGCTGAGCGGCTTCGAGGCGCCCGCGCCGCTGGCCCAGGAGACCAAGCGCCCGGGCAAATT
Organism: Streptosporangiaceae bacterium; assembly: GCA_030040095.1. Lineage (GTDB taxonomy): Bacteria > Actinomycetota > Actinomycetes > Streptosporangiales > Streptosporangiaceae > JASHPR01. The sequence continues at coordinate 2,867 of JASHUI010000370.1, forward strand.
CATCTCCCGCGCGGTCATGCTGTCGCTGCTGCTGATCGGGATCTTCTACATCTTCACCTCCTACGCCAGCGCGATCGGCTGGGGCACGGGCAACATGGCCGCGTTCGCCTCGAACGCCAACCCCTACTACGCGCTCGGCCACTCACTGTGGGGCATCGGCTGGTGGTTCATCTTCATCGCGATCGTCAACAGCGCCGTCGGCTGCGGCCTGGCCTGCACGAACGCCGCCTCGCGGGTCGCCTACACCATGGGACAGGCCGGCACGCTCCCGGCCAGGTTCGGGAAGATCCACCCGGTGCACCGGACCCCGACGTTCGCAATCGCGGTGCAGCAGATCATCGGCATCGTCGCGATCCTGCTGGTGGGGACCCTGCTGGCGCCCGACACCATCTTCGGGTTCCTCGGCACGATCACCACGCTGGCGGTCATCGTCCTGTACATCATGGCCAATATCGCGCTGACCGCGTACATTCGCCGGGAGCACCGCAGCGACTACAACCCCTGGCGGCATCTGGTGCTGCCAGGGATCGGGACGCTCGCCCTGCTGCCGGTGCTGTGGATCACCGTGTACCCGGTCCCGCCCTGGCCGTACAACATCACCCCGTACCTGTTCGTTGCGGCCCTCATCATCGGGTTTGCCTACATGCAGTGGCGTGAGCGCCGCAACCCGGGCGCGCTCAAGCGGGGCGCCACGGCGCTGGTCGGCCGGCCCGCCGGCGCCGAGGGCGATGTGGACTGGGACGCCGCGGGCGCGCCGGCGCCGCAGGCCGACGCGTGACCCGGACCGGGCTGGCCGGCGCCGAGCTGGGCAGGGTCGAACTGGGCCCGGTGGAGCTGCCGGGCTTCGAGCCGCCGGGCGAGCAGCCGTCCGTGCCCGTGGAAACCTATCTTGAACGCATAGCAGCGGCGGAACGGGCGGCCGCCGAGGCAGGCCTGGACAGCCTGATCATCTACGCCGACCGGGAGCATTTCGCGAACCTGTCGTACCTGACCGGCTACGACCCGAGGTTCGAGGAGTCGCTGCTGCTCCTGGTCCCGGGCCAGGCGCCGGTCCTGCTGGTGGGCAACGAGGGCCTGGCCTACGCGCGCGTCGCGCCGCCCGGGGTCGAGGTGCGGCTCTACCAGACCCTCAGCCTGGTCAGCCAGGACCGCTCGGCCAGCCCGCCGCTGGCCGGGATCCTGCGCGACGCCGGGATCGGCGGCGGCGGCGCGAGCCGGCCGGGGATCGCCGGGTGGAAGTTCTTCGGCCCGGCCGACGCCGCGCGGCCCGCCGAGTGGATCGAGGCGCCCGCGTTCGTCGTCGACGAGCTTCGGGCCCTGGGCTGCCGGCCGGTGAACGCCACCGCGCTGTTCACCGAGCCCGGCCGCGGCATGCGCCTGGTCAGCGACACCGACCAGCTGGCCTGTTTCGAGTTCGCGGCCACGCACGGGTCACAGGCGATGCGGCGGCTGCTGCACGGCGTGCGGCCGGGCATGACCGAACTCGAGGCGTTCTCGCTGTTCCGGCCCACCGGCCTGCCCTTCTCCTACCATCCGGTGATGCTCAGCGGCGAGCGGGCCGCGCTCGGGCTGGCCAGCGCGTCCGGCCGGGTCATGCGAACCGGTGACCCGGTGAGCGCGGCCATCGGCTACTGGGGCAGCAACATTGCCCGCGGCGGGTTCCTGGCCGAAACGGCGGCCGACTTGCCCGGCGCCGCCCGCGACTACGTCGAGCGCCTGGTCGCCCCGTACTTCGCCTGCGCCGCCGCGTGGTACGAGACGATCGGCATCGGCGTCACCGGCGGCCAGCTGTTCGACCTGGTCTCCGCGCGGCTGGGCGACCCGTTCTTCGGCGTGCACCTCAACCCCGGCCACTTCATCCACCTCGACGAGTGGCCGAGCTCGCCGGTCTACCGGGGCTCCGAGGTGGTGCTGCGATCCGGCATGACGCTGCAGCTCGACATCATCCCGGCCACCGGCACCGCCTACCACACCACGAACATCGAGGACGGCGTGGCGCTGGCCGACGAGGCGGCCCGCGACGACCTGGCCGCGCGCTACCCGGGCCTGTGGCAGCGGGTCACCACGCGCCGCCGGTTCATGGCCGAGGTGCTCGGCATCCGGCTCCGGCCAGAGGTGCTGCCCCTGTCGGACCTGGCCGGTTACCTGCCGCCGTTCTGGCTCTCCCCGCAGCTGGCCATGCGGCGGGCTTGAGCCCGGCCGGCGATACGGGCCGCGTCCGCGCCGGGCTCAGTCCCGCGCGGGCACGGCCATCTCGCCGAGCTCGGACCAGTCGTCCTGCGGGATCGTGAAGTTGATGATCCGGGGCGTCTCGGCCAGGTGCGGCGGCAGCGTCTTCTGCGCCTGCTTGAAGTGCCCGGACTGGACGTGCGCGGCCCCGGCGGCGTCATCGCGGAACGCCTCGACCAGAACGTACTGGGTCGGATCCGCGACGCTCCGGGACCAGTCGAACCACAGGCATCCCGGCTCGCCGCGAGTGGCCTCGGTGAACTCGCCGACGATTTCCGGCCAGCGATCGGCGTCCTGCGGCAGGATGCGGAACTTGGCGGTTATGAAGATCATGAGTTCCCTCACTCGGTCGCGTGAACCACCATCGTCGCGCAGGCTCCGGGCACGACGCCAGGCGAGCCCCGCCCGGCCCCTTATCCTGGCCTGGTGCGCCTGGTTTCCCTGCTACCGTCGGCGACCGAGATCGTTTACGCGCTCGGCCTGGGTGATCAACTGGTCGGCGTGACGTTCGAGTGCGACGAGCCCGCCAGCGCCCGCGCCGAGAAGACCATCGTGGTGGGCGGCCGGGACACCCGCGGGATGACGCCCGGCGAGATCGACGGCTACGTGCGCGGGCAACTGGCGGCGGGCGCGGACCTCTACACGCTGCGCGCCGGCGCCCTGGCCGGGCTGCGGCCCGACCTGATCCTGACCCAGGACCTGTGCCGGGTGTGCGCCGTGCCGTCGGGTCACGTCGAGGACGCCCTCGAGCACCTGGGCTGCCGGGCCGACGTGCTCTCGCTCGACCCCGGCTCGCTCGAGGACGTGCTGGACTCGATCCTGGCCGTGGGCCGCGCCGCGGGTGCGTCGGACCGCGCCGGGCGGC